>JAHEEH010000387.1 GCA_024640835.1 Bacteroidota bacterium | reverse complement strand
TGGGGCGCGGGGAGTTCTATCTGAACTTCGGCCACTACGACGTGAAGCTGACCGTGCCCTGGGACCACATCGTGGATGCCACCGGCGTCCTGCAGAATCCGGGGGACGTGCTGACGGCGACCCAGCGATCCCGGCTCGAGCAGGCCTACACGTCGGAGGAGCCGGTGTTCATCGTGTCGGCGGACGAGGCAGGCGATCCGTCGACGCGCCCGACGAGATCCGGCACCGTGACCTGGCACTACAAGGCGGAAAACGTCCGCGATTTTGCGTGGGTATCCTCGAAGGCGTTCGTCTGGGATGCGGCCGGCTTCCGGTATCCGGATTCGGTTGCACCGATCCATATCCACTCCCTGTACCCGAAGGAAGCCATGCCGCTCTGGGACAAAGTGTCCACCCGGGCGACCCTCCAGACCATGAAGACCTACGGTCGGCTGGCATTCGAGTACCCGTATCCGAAGGCCATCAACGTGAATGGACCGCAGGGCGGCATGGAGTATCCGATGGTGGCCTTCTGCGGCGCGCGCCCGAGGGAGGACGGCACGTATTCGGACCAGGTGGAGCGGGCCCTCATTGGGGTGACGGTCCACGAGGTCGGACACAACTGGTTTCCCATGATCGTAGCCTCGGACGAGCGCAAGTGGACATGGATGGATGAGGGGCTCAATACCTTTCTCCAGTACTACGGGGAGATCGACTACGCCCACACCTACTGCGACACGTACTTCACGCAGACGGAAGACTGCTCCTATCCGTCCCAGCGCGGTCCGGCGGAAAACATCGTGGACTACATGCGCGATCCGGACCAGGTGCCGCTCATGACGGAGTCCGACCTGATCCACAAGGACTTCGGAAACAACGGCTACGCGAAGCCGGCGACGGGGCTGATCATGCTTCGCGAGCACGTGCTGGGACCGGAGGCCTTCGACCAGGCCTTCTCCGGGTACTCGCAGGGCTGGGCATTCCACCATCCGATGCCGGCCGACTTCTTCCGCTCCATGGACGAGGGTGCGGGTGAGAACCTGGCGTGGTTCTGGCGTGGCTGGTTCTACACCACCCATGCAAACGACCAGGCCATTGCCGGTGTCACGTCGCAACTGGCCGACTCGCTTCTCGGCACCAGCGAGAACGGCGCGTACTATTACCGCATCAGCGTGACCAATGAAGGCGGGCTGCTGATGCCGCTCGAAATGGAGATCACCTACGAGGACGGATCCACCGAGCGGATGGACCTGCCGGTGGATGTCTGGCGCTACAACGAGCTCGAGTACACGAAGGGCTTCTTCTCCGACCGGAAGGTGACGAAGGTGGTGCTGGATCCGGATGCCTCGTACGCGGACATCAATACGGAGAACAACACCTGGGTGGCACCGGAGGTCGAGGAACCGGGTGAAGGATGATGCCACGCTTCCGCCCCGCCTGGTTGATCCTGGCAGCGCTGGGGGTCGCGATGCCGCGGCCTCCGGCGCTGGCCGGTCCTGGGGACCGCCCGCCGGGCGCGCCCCACGAATTCCACGTGACCTACGGTCGGATGGGGGTGGAGGGATCGATCATCCAGGTGCGGCTTCGGTTCTTCGCGGACGATCTCGCCCTGGCCCTGGAACGGTTCTCGGGTGAGACCGAGGTCAGCCTGGCTCCGGATCCCCGGACCGACTCCCTGGTGACACGGTACCTGGGCGCGAGATTCCAGGTCCGTGCGGGAGGTGAGCCCGTGGGGGAGGATCCGCTGGAGGGTCGGATCGTGGCGAGCGGGGAGGAGTCCGACGGGACCCAGCAGCTCTGGTGGTACGTCCTGGAGTACGAGGCGCCCGTGAAGGTCGAGCACGTGAGGGTCGATGCCCGCGTGCTGCTGGAGCTCTTCGAGGACCAGCGCAACATTCTCCGGATCGTGTACTTCCCCTCGGGCAGCGAGAGGACGTTCTACCTCACCGACGGGTCCTCCGAAGCCGCGTTCGATCTCTGACGGATAAGGAATTCGAGCACCTGTCCCGGTTCCAGAGGTGGGATGACCGTGCGGGCGGCTCGGCGAACGCCCGTGGATGTGTGATTGGGTAGAATTTCGGCTATCCTGCGGCACATTGAGACGAGGTCTCCGTCTCAGGTGACGCCGGGCGAATTCCCGGTACGAAGTCGGGCACAGCCGCACGATGCGAGGCCCATCGAATCGAAGACCATGACACGTCCGCACGCCATCATCGTGGGAGCCGGCCCCGGCATGGGCCTTGCTCTCGCTCGTCGGTTCGGGGCCGGCGGCTATCACATCAGCCTGCTCGCCCGTCGCCAGGAGACGCTGAACCGGTACGTGGCGGCCCTGCGGACGAGGAGGAATGCGGCCTCCGGCTACGTCGTCGATGCGGGTGACTGGCACGGGCTGGAGGCGGTCCTGCGGAAGGCCGAGAAGGAACACGGTCCGTGCGAGGTGCTGCTGTACAATCCGGCCGGCCGGTTCATCTCTCCGCTCGCCGACGTGGAGCCCGAGGTGCTGGTCGACACACTGCGGATCAACGTGGTGGGGGCTCTCGCGGCCGTGCGCACGGTCCTCCCCGGCATGAAGGAACGGGGCCACGGGACCATCCTGTTCACCGGGGGCGGCCTGGCCGTTCGCCCCCTGCCCAACTACGGTACGCTGGCGCTCGGCAAGGCGGCACAGCGCAGCATGGCCCAGACGCTCGCCCTTGAACTCCAGGGCTCGGGCGTGTACGTGGGCGCCGTCCTGATCGCCGGATACGTTCAGGGTGGAACGGCCTTCGACCCCGACCGCATCGCGGAGGAATTCTGGCGGCTGCACACCGAACGGCCGGAGAAGTCGGAGGTGATCTTCCGGGACTAGGCCGGCGTAGTGCCGGGTTCGAGTCCGGCAGGGGCGTCCGTCCGGAGAGGTCCCGACGGCGTCACGCGCGGTCGGGGTCGGTTCCGGGCACCCGGAAACCGCGGACGGTCA
>JAHEEH010000386.1 GCA_024640835.1 Bacteroidota bacterium | reverse complement strand
CTCGGTTCCGATGATGTGGAGGCCACCGGCATCCACGACCTTCACGTGATCCTGGTCCGTGATCCACTTCGCCTGCTCGAACGCCTCGTCGTAGGTCGCCTTGTCCACCTCGGCCGGGTTCAGGTCGCGCTTGTGCAGGATGTCGGATGCGAGCCCGGCCGGGTTGCCTCCCAACTGGATGTCGGTGCCGCGGCCGGCCATGTTGGTCGCGATGGTCACCGCGCCGCGCTGTCCGGCCTCGGCCACGATGAGCGCCTCGGCCTTGGCCCGGTCGCGCTTGGCGTTGAGCACGTTGTGCCGGATTCCCGAGCGGGTCAGCATGCGGCTCAGCGTCTCGGACACCTCGACGGTGGTCGTGCCGACCAGCACCGGCTGGCCCTTCTCGTGGTACTCCCTGATCTTGTCCAGCACCGCGTTGTACTTCTCGCGCCGCGTACGGAAGATGAGATCGTCGAGGTCCTTGCGGACCACCGGCCGGTTGGTCGGCACGACGATCACGTCCATCTTGTAGATCTTGAAGAACTCCTCCGCTTCCGTCTCCGCCGTGCCCGTCATGCCCGAAAGCTTGTGGTACATGCGGAAGTAGTTCTGCAGCGTGATCGTCGCGTAGGTCTGCGTCGCCGCCTGGACCTTCACGCCTTCCTTGGCCTCGATCGCCTGGTGCAGGCCGTCCGAGTACCGCCGGCCCGAGAGCACGCGGCCGGTGTGCTCGTCCACGATCATGATCTTGTCGTCCTGGACGATGTACTCCGTGTCCTTCTCGAAGAGGACGTAGGCCTTCAGCAGCTGCTCGATCGCGTGCAGACGCGCCGCGCGGTCCGAGTACGTGTTGTAGAGCTCGCGCTTCCGGTCCTCGAGATTCTTGCGCAGCAGGCGACTGTCGTTGTCGTACTTGTGCTCGCGCTTCTCGTCGGAGAGCGATTCGTCGCTGTCCAGCTCTTCCTGCAGGGTCTTCAGGCCCGCCTCGTACTCCTTCTCGAACCGCGCCACCTCCTCGCCCAGATCCGGGAGGATGAAAAGGTCCTCGTCCTGCCCGGCCGCCTTGGCCACGAACTGGCGTCCCTGCTCGGTCATCTCGATGGACCGCTGCTTCTCGTCGTACGCGAAATGCAGCTCCTGGTCCACCAGGGGCATGTTCTTGGCGTTGTCCTGCAGGTAGAAGAACTCGGTCTTCTGACGGAGCTGCTCCGCGCCCGGCTCGCCGGAGAGCTTCATGAGGCGCTTGTTCTTGGGGAAGCCGCGGTAGGCGCGCAGCATGGCCAGCCCGGCGTCTTCCTCGAGCTTCCCGGCCGACTTGCTCTCCCCGGACTCCTGCGCCCGGTCACGGTCCGCGAGGAGCCGCTCCGCGTCCGCCACGAAGCCGGCCACGATCTTCTGCTGCGAATAGACCAGGCGCTCCACCGCGGGCTTGAGCTCCTCGAACTGCGAATCCTCTGCCTGGGGCACCGGACCGGAGATGATGAGCGGGGTCCGCGCCTCGTCGACCAGGACCGAGTCCACCTCGTCCACGATGGCGTAGTGGTGCCAGCGCTGCTGCAGGTGGTCCGCGTCGGTCACGAAGGAGTTGTCGCGCAGGTAGTCGAAGCCGAACTCGTTGTTCGTGCCGTACGTGATGTCGGCCATGTAGGCCGCCTTGCGCCCCTCGGTGTGGGGCTCGTACAGGTCGATGACGTCGACCCTCAGCCCGAGGAACTCGTACACGGGGCCCATCCACTCCGCGTCCCGCTGCGCCAGGTACGGGTTGACCGTGACCAGGTGCACGCCCCGCCCGACGAGCGCGTTCAGGTACACGGGGGCGACGGCAACGAGGGTCTTGCCCTCACCCGTCTTCATCTCCGAGATGTTTCCGCGGTGCAGGGCGATGCCGCCGATCAGCTGCACGTCGTAGGGCACCATGTCCCAGGTGACCTCGGTGCCGCCGGCCGTCCAGGTGCGACCCACCATGCGCTCGCAGGCCAGCTTGACGACCGCGAACGCCTCGGGCAGGATCTCCTCCAGCGTCTCCTCGACCGTCCTGTACCACTCCGTGTCCAGGTCGTCCAGCTCCTCGTAGAGCCGCTGCCGATCCTCCAGGTCCATCTCCTGCGCGTCGTCGTCCGGAAGCCCGTTGCCCGCGGCGTCCACCCGCGCACGGCCGGAGCGCAGCTGCACCCGGATCTCCTCGATGTCCTCCTCGATCGAGGCCACCGACTCGCGGATGCGGGCACGGAACTCGTCGCTCTTCGCGCGCAGCTCGTCGTCCGAGAGCGAGCGAAGCCGCCCGTGTTCCTCGTTGATGCGGGCGACCACCGGCCACATGCGCTTCAGGGAGCGCTCGTTCTTGTCGCCGAAGACCTTTTTCAGAAGATCGATCATGGAACCACGATCATGGGGAACCGAGTCCCCTTAAACGCACAACGGACGACGACTTTCCGTCGTCCTCCGTCGGCGGGGCAGTGCGAATGGAAACCGTCGCCGCGTGGGCGGTAGAGCGGCGATAGCACGCATTTCCCGGTCCGCGCGTTCCCGGCGATCGACAACGGACCCGGGTTGACTCTTCCGGTGAGAACCGGCCCCGCCACCTGCCGTACAACGCGCCCCGATCCCGACCGCCCATGTTCCGTCCGACGCTTGCCGCACTCTGTCTCGTCGCGCTGCTCCCTGCGCGGGCGCGGGCGCAGGCCGTGGAGGCCGGGGCCTTCTCGTTGCCCGTGCTCGACCCGACCGCGCGCGGCGCCGCCCTCGGCGGCTCGCCCGTCGCGGCGCCGGGCGCCGACGCCGGCAACTTCCTGTACAATCCGGCCCTGCTCTCCGACGCCGTGGCGGACCACGTCACGCTCGGCTACCTGAACCACCTGTCGTCGCTCCGGATCGGGACCCTGACCTACGCCCGCCCCGTCGCCCCGATCGGTATGGTCGCGGGCGCCATCCGGTTCCTCGGCTGGGGAGCCGTGCCCCGG
>JAHEEH010000385.1 GCA_024640835.1 Bacteroidota bacterium | reverse complement strand
GGGGCACCGAAACGCTCGTTTCCGGCCGTGAGTCCGAGTCCGAAATGGCCCCGGTAGGAACCGGCCACGAACTCGAGCGACGGCATGGGCTTCCAGCGGGTGGACAGAGCCACATGGTCCAGAAGCCGGGGTACGGGGCCGGTCACCAGCCGCTCCCCCGGATCGTGGTCCCCGGCGAGTTTCACGAGGAGGACGTCACCCCCCAGGGAGAGTCGGAATCCGTGTCGGGTTCCCACCGTCGAGGCCGATCGCTGCCAGCCCGATCTCCAGACCACGTAGCCTCCGGGCGGTGGGGTGAGGCGCTCCTCCATGGCCGAGGCGGACGGAAGGGCGTCCGCATCGTAGAGGGTGTCGAGACTGTCCTCCGTCTGGGCCCTTGCGGTCGACGGAGCGACAAGGAGCCGGACGGCGGCGAACGAGAGGAAGGCGAATCGGATCATCCAGTGAGCCATCGGACGTCCAGGGAAAGTGAGAGGCCCAGGTCCACGTGCCGGTCGATCCCGACGTCGATGGCAAGCCGTCCGAGGACCATGCTGACGCCGCCGGCAACCAGGTCGGGAGCGGTGGACGCTCCGACGCGAAGGATGAACGTGTCGGATGCCGCGAGGTGAATGCCCGCGTGAAGAGACGGAGGCGCTCCGCCCGATCGCCTGATGTCGACCGGCACCGCAAGCCGCCCGTCGGACCACGCGGCGCCGAGAGCGAGCAAGGGCGCCTCGTCATCCGGCAGGCCGCGGCCCACGCCGCGCGCGAGGACCACCGCGGCGGACACTCTCGCCGACAGAGCGTGGCGGAAACCCGCGGTGACCAGGAACGAGCGGGCTGCCGGATAGGGCCCGGCTCTTCGTCGGATGATCACCCCTCGCGCCCCGATGCTGCCTCCGCCGACGGCAGCGGCGCCGCAGACTCCTAATCGCGTGTCGGTGAATCCCTCGATGTTCAACCCGGTGGCGCTCGCCGCCCAGCGAATCCCGGCCAGGGTCGTTCCGAGCCCGACACGCTGCGGAGCCAGCTCGGCGATCCCGAACAGCCTCGACATGCCGGCCGAGACCGACGCGTGTTCGGACAACGATGCCGGGTTGAAGGGATACGGTACCGGTGACTCGAGCGCGATCCCGGCACCCCCCGTCGCCCGCGTGGCGGCGTCGAGCCAGGCGGACTGGCCCGTGGCGGGAATCGGAATCGCGACGAGAAGGGCAATCAGGCCAATGCGCATGCCCCATCGACCCGAAGTGGACGCGCGGCATAGTCGCCGGACGGAAACCGGAGGTCACCCTTCCTGTATGATTCGCGCTCCAGGCCACTGATTCCCATGCGAGCCTCGATTCTCGTCGCGCTTTTCGCACTCCTTCCGCTGACGTCCCGCGCGCAGGAATTCAACTGTTCGGTATCGGTCAACTACCGGAACCTGACCGGGTCGGACTACACGTACCTGGACGAGCTCAGGCAGCGGCTGACCGAGTACATCAATCTCCAGCGATGGACCGAGGACCGGTTCGAGGAATTCGAGCGGATCGAGTGCACCATGCAGATCATTCTGCTCGAAGCGGTCTCCCTGACCCGTTTCCGTGCGCGACTGATCGTGGCCACGCGACGGCCCATCTACGGCACGACGCAGCAGAGCACCGTGCTGCAGCTGTCGGACGAGGATTTCGTATTCGACTACGCCCAGGGGACGCCGATCGTCTATGATCCGGAGCGGTACCACCCCCTGACGTCCGTGCTGAACTTCTATGCCCTCATCGCCCTGGGCTTCGACTACGACACGTTCAGCCCCGAGGGTGGATCGCAGTTCTTCCAGAGGGCCCGCCGGATAGCCGACATCGCCCAGTCGGGCGGCGCATCGGGCTGGTCGGTCATCGGGGGCGACCGCAGTCGCACGGATCTCATAACCCAGATCATGGATCCGCGTTTCAAGCCGCTCCGGAAGGCGTACTACGATTATCACTTCGGCTGCCTGGACCATTTCGTCTCCAACACGGACACTGCGCGGGAAGTGATGCTGGAGATCGTCGAAGGCCTCCAGTCGCTGGCCATGAACCAGTCGCGCTCGTACTACCTGGACCAGTTCTTCGCGACGAAGTACCAGGAGATCGCGGCCGTATTCCAGGGCTCGCGTCTCGCGTCACAGGCCTTCGACGCCCTGGCGCAGGTGGACCCCGCGCACATGGCGGAATACAACAGGATGATGGAGTGAACGCGTCCGGGCGGTAGGGGTATTCCCGGCTTCGCGACGCCGGATTTGTCCGGTCCCGTGGCGGGGAGGCGGGAGGGATCTTGAACCCTCCGGATTCAACCTCCTCGATCCGTCATGAGAAGCCTTTCGATCGCCTGCCTGCTCACCGCGGCGCTCATCACTTCGTGTGCGCCTGCCGGTCCGTCGGAGCCTGCCCGGACGACCACGGTGGCCTTCGGCTCCTGTGCGCAGCAGGATCTGCCCCAACCGATCTGGGACGCGGTCCTGGAGGCCGCGCCGGACGCCTTCCTGTTCCTGGGGGACAACGTCTACGGGGACACCCGGGACATGGAGGCGCTGAGGGCGGACTACCACCAGCTGGCCGCCCAGCCCGGATTCCAGCGACTGCTCGAGAGCGTGCCGGTAATGGCGACGTGGGACGATCACGATTATGGCGAAGATGACGCCGGAAATTGGTATCCGATGCGGGACTCATCGCAGGCGGTGTTCATGGAGTTCTGGGGCGTTCCGGAAGACGATGCGATGAGACAGCACGCGGGGGTGTACTCGGCGCGGATCTTCGGGGCTCCGGGCAGGCGCGTACAGGTCATTCTGCTGGACACGCGGTACTTCAGGGACCGCTTCGGGGAGGCTACGGATCAGACGCAGGTGGAGCGTGATCTGGGCTTCGGCCCCTATGTCCCGACCCGCGATACGACCGGCACGATGCTCGGGGAGGACCAGTGGACGTGGCTGGAGGAACAACTCTACG
>JAHEEH010000384.1 GCA_024640835.1 Bacteroidota bacterium | reverse complement strand
TCCGGAGCGGATCGGCATCATCGGCCACAGTCACGGCGGGCTCATGGTGGCCAACCTTCTCGCGCACACCGACCTGTTCCGGGCCGGCATCGCGCGCAGCGGCTCGTACAACAAGACCGTGCAGCCGTTCGGATTCCAGTCCGAGCGCCGGTCTCTGTTCGAGGCGAGGGACGTGTACATCCAGCTCTCGCCGACCTTCTTCGCCGACCGGGTCGACGAGCCGGTGCTGGTCATCCACGGGAACGACGATTCGAACCCGGGCACCCTCACGCCTCAGTCCGAGGTGTTCTTCGAGGCCGTGCGCGGCTCGGGCGGCACCGCCCGGCTCGTGCTTCTGCCCTATGAGGACCACGGCTACCGGGCGCGGGAGAGCGTGGAGCACGTGCTGTGGGAGCAGCTGAGGTGGTTCGACATGTACCTGAAGGGGACGGGGACAAGCGAGAGCGCTGACTCGAACTGAAAGGCCGGGGCGGTCTCCCGGTGACGGCCCTGTCGGCAGTAAGGGCAGGGCCGTCTTCCTAGTCTCCGGCCTGCGGCCTCGGCAGTTCGATCAGATCCCCCATCTTCCGGTCCCACTCCGCCGGCTCGTAGGGGCCCATTCCGGACGTAGGGGTAAACGTCATCTCGCCAAAGAAGACGGCGTCGGGAAGACTGTAGAGATCCACACGGGCGAAGCAGAAACCTTCTGACAGTTTCCGGGCGAGGTCCCTCATCTCATCCAGCCGTGCCGGTCGCTCGATTTCCCCCTCCGGCGCGGGGACGAAGATCGTCATCGGAAGCCGATTCCAGTTCTCATCGAAGTACGCGCGCCTCAGATCCCCGAACCGGTCGACATCCACCTGTACGATCATCCGCAGCCCGGCCGATCCTCGAAAGCAGAAGAACTTGTAGTCGGCGGGGACCCGACCGTCCCGGTCGAGCAGCAGCTCTTCGACCACCAGGCGTTGGGGAATGTCCCGGTACTGCCATTCGCGATACAGGGGATACCAACTGCTGGTTACCCACCTCCGCAGCTTCTCCCGGGCCGCCGGCCAGTCCAGGTGCTCCCGGTCTCGTACGACCAGGTTCCACCCGCAGGCGTGCGCCGCCTTGATGATGAACCGGTCGGGAAGGGTCTCGAGAACGATGTCGTCCGGGTCGTCGAAGACCCCGAGCAATGGGACCAGGTAGTCTTCACCCACCGTCTCGCGGACGAAATCCCTCACGCGGTACTTGTCCGAGAGACCGACCGTTCGCGGATCTCGCCAGCGCAGGTTGAGCCATAGGATCTTCTCATTGAACGTCCGGGGGTCGTCGAGGTCGGGCTCCCGCCCGAATACGCGCCTGTACTTGCGGCGGATGCGGCGCTCGTCGCTCTCCCACAGGAGCTTCAGGCCTTCCTGCAATCGCCGGACGCGGCGCAGCGTTTCTAGCCGCACGCGATTCCACCAAACCCTGGCGAACAATCATGTCGCATGACGGAAAATCCTACTGCCGAGGAGGTTCGCGGTACAGGGCGACGGGCCCGCGGGACCCCGTTGGCAACGCCTCCGCAGGGCTCAGATGCGAAGAACGTAATCCGGCGCCCCCGGGTTGTTGGGCACATCCAGCCCGGGGAGCGGCCGCGAATCGGAGGAATACTGGCAATCCGGCGGCATCAGCGATCGATGGACGAGCGTCAGTTCCAGCACTTCGGGCAGGTCCAGGTCGTGGTTGTATGGAGCGAAGTTGTTTCCGTGCAGGTGCACGATGTCAAAGTATTTCTTCATTTCGCCGATCGACCTCTCGAACTGACGGAGATGGTGTCCGATGTGGTGGAATTCCGTCACGATCATGTTGATCGCGGCATGGTGTCGGAGGACGTCCTCCACCACGTCGTATTCACTTCCCTCGATATCCATTGACAGGAGCACTCGGTGGGGCAGGTCCGATTCGACATGGGCGAACAGCTCGTCGACGGTAACCGTGGTTGGCGAAGCCGTGGAACCGACGGCCTTCTCAAAGTGAACGTTGGGAGTCGTGAACAACCGCTGATAGCGCCGGTATCGGTCGATCCGCTCTGCATACCTGGCTGCCTTGGCGGCGCGTCCGAGGAGTCGGTTCACGGTGCGCTTGATCCGCGCCTGGAGCAGCGACCATCGAATGGCTCTCGCATGTACGGTATGATCCACGCCGACGATCGTTGCCCCGGGCCGCATTCGGAGTACGTCTTCGTCGAAGGTCCATTCCTGGCCGATGCCGAGCGTGAGCAAGACATCCGTGGATTCGACGACCCACTGAGGTACCACATACCCGCCGTCCCCGCACGGATTGCCCAGGCGCACCAGGCCCGGGACGCTCAGAGGCCTCAGCTCCTGCCCAAGAACCATGGATCCGCACACGTGTCAGAGCCACCCCTTCTGGTGCAGGGCCAGGTACATCGCGACGGAGATGTTCGTCCCATGGTGGGCCTGGAACCTTCCCTGCAACGAGCCGAAGGACGCGATCTCGGTGACCCGCTTCAGCGGTCGGGGTTCATTGTCGTGCGGGATGACGAACCCGGGTGTTCCGAGCCGGTGGAGATATGCCCCCATCAGAGTGTCGTCATTCGCGCGCCCTTCCATGTCCCGAAGCTGATCCGAGGGCATCAACTCGAGGCACTCCTCGTAGTGGCGCCTGGGATCCATACGAGAGGAGAGCCCTCGGGGGAGCAGGTAACCCGTGTAGCCCTGCGGCCACAGAAGGGGGACCGGGCTTCCGCGGAGGCGCTCGCCTCTCGCCTTCTGGTAGACCTCGACTCCCGAAGCGGTCGTGCCACCCGCCGGCTCGAGGGCGCCCGCAAGGTCCGGGTCGGAAGAGTCAATCGCTGAAAGGTCCACCATGCCGGTGCACGCGACACACGCTTCGCCACCGAGTTCGAGATTCCACGCGACGAGAGTACGTAGCCAACGGGACGTGTAAGTGTGGTCGTCATCGCAGACCACGATCAGCCGG
>JAHEEH010000383.1 GCA_024640835.1 Bacteroidota bacterium | reverse complement strand
GAGAAGGGGATACGGCTGCAGGTCGAAGGGAAGGGTTTCGCCTTCGTGGAGGTGCTCGCCGAGTGTCCGACGCATCTGAAGCTGACGCCGGAAGAAGCCGAGACCTGGGTGGAGGAGCACATGGTACCCGTGTTTCCGCTCGGCGTGAAGAAGGATCTGGATCCGGAGCCCTGGTGGGACCCCGACAAGCCGTCCTTTTCGCAGGAAGAGTTGCTGACCGTGCTCGGCGCCTCCGACGTGCCCGCGCCGAGGCATTCCAAGGGCTTCCCGTCCCACCTGGATTCGGCCGACGTCGGGATCAAGCTGGCCGGTGCCGGCGGCGACGGCGCGCAGACCATCGCGAAGCTGCTCTGTGTCGCGGCCATCGAGGAGGGTTTCGACGGAACGTACATCCCGAGCTACGGGCCGGAATCGCGGGGCGGGACCTCGTATGCCGACGTGCACGTGGCGGCCGAGGAGGTGCTCTCTCCGGCCGTACCGGATCCGCACCTGCTCGTCGCCTTCAACGCGCCGAGCCTGGACAAATTCGGTCCCCGGGTGCGCGAGAACGGTCTCATCCTCTACGATTCGACCGTGATCCATGCCGTGCCGGCCCTGGCGGACGGCGTGCAGGCGGTCGGAGTGCCCTTCACCGAGATCGCGCGGGATATCGGAACGTTCCGTGTCAAGAACATCGTGGCGCTCGGTGCCCTCCAGGCTGCGACCGGGATCTTCCCGACGGCGACCGTGCGGGGGGTCATGGCGCGTCTCCTGCACGCCGTGCCCGAGATGCGTGCCGTGAACGAGCGTGCCCTCAAGGGGGGAGCCGATGCCTTCCGGGCGGCACTGGCCGGCGGGATGCTGGACGGCGTGTCCCGGAACTGACGGGTCAGGCGGCGTCGGAGCCCGGGGCCGGGCGGACGTGGATCCACCGGGCGACGAGGAGGGCCATGGCCACCAGGATTCCCCACAGGGTGATGAACAGGATGGGGAAGATGGCCGCGTTGGCTCCCATCACGGCGTTCAACGGGTGTTGGACGGCTCCGGCATTGCGGATGAGCAGGAACGCCGCCAGCCCGGCCACGAGATTGGCGAACGCCAGGAGCAGGGGTTGCCCGATGCGCCGGGTCACGAGGAAGAAGACCACGACCATCGCCAGGATCTTCGCGCTTGCCTGGGTTCTCGGCTCGTCCCAGGCCACCGGGACGCCCCAGGTGATCCACGTCGCCACCACGCTGGACACGGCGTAGACCACCCACGTCCAGAGGGCGGTCGTCTGCAGGGTCCGGTTCAGGGCGGTGAACCGGTCGCCACGCAGGATGAGCATCACGGCACCGGCCATCGCCGCCAGTCCCAGCATGACGATCCCGGTGCGGGCGAGCGCCCCGTGGAGCAGGACGATCCGTATGGCGCCACCGAGCTTCGCTTCCGGTGGAATCGCCCACACCACGGCGGCCGCCAGGACGGCGAGAGCGGCGAGGATGCGGGGCAGGTGCCGAATCGGAATGCGCTGGAGCATGGGTCCGGGGGAGGTCGGATGCGCGTTCGCCTTACCTTCCTGCGCTCTGCCCGTTCCCGATCCTCCATGACCGACCCTCATCTGCACGAAGGTCCCGACGGCCGTCCCCGGTGCTGGTGGGTGCGGTACGCCCCGGAATTCGTCCGCTACCACGACGATGAATGGGGATACCCGGTGAGCGACGACCGCCGGCTCTTCGAGAAGATGTCCCTCGAATCCTTCCAGTCCGGCCTGTCCTGGCGCACGATCCTGAACAAGCGCGAGGCCTTTCGGGCGGCGTTCGACGGGTTCGACTTCCGGCGTATTGCCGGGTACGACGCGCGCGACGTGGAGCGCCTTCTGGGCGATGCCGGAATCGTCCGGCACCGGGGAAAGATCGAGGCGACGATCCACAACGCCTCCGTGGCGTTGGACCTGGTGGACCGTTACGGCTCGCTGGCCGCGTTCGTCTGGCGTTTCGAGCCCTCCCCGTCGGAGAGGCCTGCGACCATCACGTGGGAGGCGATCCGTGACGTGGCCCATACCCCGGCGTCGGTCACGCTCTCGAAGGAACTGAAACGGCACGGCTGGCGGTTCTTCGGCCCGATCACGGCCTACGCCTTCATGCAGGCGATGGGGCTCGTGAACGACCACCAGGAAGCGTGCTGGTGCCGGGCCCGTGCCGAGGCGGCACGCGCGGCATTCGGGCGTCCGGGGGCGGCTGCCTAGCGCGTCACGCTCTTCATCCGATCCAGTACGGAGAGGCGGTAGCTGCGACCGACGGGCAGCGCCCTGCCTTCGACCGTGAGTTCACCCGCCGACCACGACGTCACGCGGGCCGGGTTCACGATGGTCGATCGGTGGATGCGCAGGAAGCCGAACGGCTCCAGTTCGGCGGCGAGATCCGCCATGGTCGTGCGCGTCGTGACCGGCCGCTTCCCGCCGTGCAGGACGACATAGTCGCCCATGCTCTGCGCCCAGGAGATGTCGTCCGTCCGGAGCGTCACGACGCGCCGGTCGGCGCGAACGTGGATCGAACCGGTCGTGGGCGGCTTCGGCCCGGGTCGGATGCGCTGCCGCACCTTGTCGAGCGCGCGAAGCAGCAGCGGCAGGCCGATCGGCTTCAGCAGGTAGTCCACCGCGTCGAGCTCGAATCCCTCCAGGGCGTGCTCCCGGTGCGCGGTCGTGAACACGACCATCGGTGGATCGGCGAGCGCCCGAACGAAGTCCAGCCCGCTGAGGCCCGGCATCTCGATGTCCAGGAACAGGAGATCGACGTCCCGCTCGCGGACGACCAAGGCGGCCTCGAGAGGCCGGGTGCACGTGGCCACGACCTCGACGTCCGGCACGCCGGTCAGCAGGTGCTGCAGGACCCGGATCGCCAGGGGTTCGTCATCCACGATGAGGCATCGGATCATGGCTCGGCGGGGGTCTCGATGGAAACGGCGAACTCACGATCTCCGGCGTCGACCTGCATCGT
>JAHEEH010000028.1 GCA_024640835.1 Bacteroidota bacterium | reverse complement strand
CGTACGGCGAAGTGCCCGACGAAGGGCTCCGGGCCTGGACCGTGAACGGCGAGGTGTTTCGGGGGGAGTCTCCGCGGGACGGAGTCTACGTATCGCGGATCGGTGATCGCGCGTTCGAGCCACCCGATCCGGTCAAGGGCGACCTGGCACGGGCGCACCTCTACTTCGCCCTCGTGTATCCGGCAAGTGTGGACGCGGAGTTCTTCCGGGGCGAGCTGACAGACCTTCTCGCATGGCACGACATGGATCCCCCGTCCCCGGAAGAGTTGCAGCGCGACAGCGTGATCCAGACCATCCAGGGCAACTGCAATCCGTTCGTGCGGTATCCGATGCTGGCCTCGGCATGGCTCGGGCCCCGACGTGTGGCCGACGTATGTGACGATCTGGCGGCGCTGCTGGCACCCTCCGGGCTGGAGTCCGCGACGGAAAAGGGGGACGGTGCATGCGAGATCATCGCTGTCGGTCCGTCGGACCAGGTCTATGAACGAGGCGACCCTGCCGAAGCCGTCCGCGAGTGGCTCTCCGGTCGGGGCTGGCGGGAGGACCTTTCCCTGTCGGCCGACGGTCCGGGCACCACTTCGTTCGCCTTCACCCGCCCGGGCCTGGCATGCGCGGTGGCCGGCGGCGCTCCGAGCTACCTGGAGGACGGGGAGATCTACACGGCGGAGGAATACGAACTGCACGTTGCCTGCCGCTCGACCGCCGGAGAAGAGAGGTGAAGGGCACCGCGAATCGGGCGGCGGGCCGGTTCTTCGGGTGGGAGCGTCGCCGCGTGGCCGCGAGAGTGACCTCCTCCGGAACCGGCGCGACGCTCCGTGCCTGGCAAGGCCCCCTTCTGGCATCGTTCGCCGCGGCCGGGCCTACCCCGCGCGGCGCGAATGATGGCCGCGCGGGGTCGGGGGCCGGTCGTGGGGGGTAGGACTGCGGGGTGATGGCCCCCGTCCGCCATACACAGGAGATCAAGGAGTCGGACCGGGAGAATCCCTCCCCGCACGATCCAAGTACGGGAAGGTGTCGCAAAGGGTTTGAAAACGAAACCCGGCGTGACGCTCCCCGCGGGGTGACCCAACCACCACCTACCGACTGAATCCCCCGAAGGGCCCCAGGTGCAGCGCGCCGAATCCGGCGACGACCTGGCGTACGTCGCTGCTCGGATCTCCGTATACGGTGAATTCGGTCGGCGCCACGCAGGCGAGGAACCGCTCGGCGAACTTGGATCCGAAGTTGCCGAGGTGAACCATCGCAGCGGCCGAGTCGACGTACCGCTCGTGCAGGTGGCAGGTGGATCCATCCTCGCTCACGAACCACTCGTAGCCGAGGGTGCCGGCTTCCTGGCGAGTGGATTCGACCATTTCGTGCATCAGCGAGCGGAAGTTCTCGAGCTGACCGTCGCGTACGGCAAGGCGGAGATTCCAGGAGACGGGATGGGGCATGGGGGTACCTCTCAGGATGAAGTGAACCGGGATAGCGGGGAAAGGGTAGCGATCTGG
This sequence comes from Bacteroidota bacterium, assembly GCA_024640835.1. GTDB lineage: Bacteria > Bacteroidota > Rhodothermia > Rhodothermales > UBA10348 > JAHEEH01. The sequence continues at coordinate 9,163 of JAHEEH010000028.1, read as the reverse complement.
ATCCGGCGATGCAACGATTCCAGGCTCCCGGGCTTCGCCCGATGATGACCGTCCGGTTCCGGGGTCCTTCTGCGTTTCGGGGCCGGTCGGTCCATCGGGCGGATCGATCGGTACGCCAGCGGCGCAGGGGGATGTCGCTGCAACCAATCGGCCGCGTTCCAGTAAACCGAATACCATTCTGTTTCAGATCATGCGCACACTGCTTCTCGCCGCCCTGGCCGGCCTTGCCCTGGGGCCCATGTCCGCCCAAGCCCAATCGGGACAGATCACGTCGATCGCCGACTCACTCGGGGTCCCCGGTGCGGCCTGGTCGATCGTTCGCGACGGGAAGGTCGCGGAGCTCGGAGCCACGGGATTCACGGACGGGGCGCGACCGGTAGATGCCTCGACATCCGTCTTCCGCGTGGCGTCCATTTCCAAGGTGGCGACGGCGGCGGTGGCGGCCCGGATGGCCGCGCGAGGGGAGGTCGACCTGGATGCCGATCTGCGCGCGTCGATCGAGTGGCTGGGCGAGCGCCTTCGGCACGGCGAGCCGCTCACCCTTCGACAGCTTCTCACGCACACCAGCGGACTCGATGACCGGCTGACGGGTATGCTCGCGCGGGCGCCGGACGAGATCGAGGACCTCGGAGAGCATCTCCGCGAGAACCTGCCGCCTCGCACGACAGAGCCCGGCCGGTACATCCGGTACTCGAACTACGGCTTCGCTTTGGCGGGGCACGTCCTGGCGCGTGCCGCGGACCTGCCGTTCGACGAACTGGCGGTGCGTGAGCTTTTCGAGCCGTTGGGCATGGGGCGCAGCACGTTCATTCAGCCATTGCCGGACTCGCTGCGCGATGGATTCGCTCGGGCATATCCCTGCCCCGACTTCCTGTGCGAGCCCCGTCCCGTCGACTACCGTCAGACACCGCCTGCGGGGGCGCTCGTCACGACCGCCGCGGACATGGGGAGGTTCATGGCGGCCGTCCTGACGGACGGGCTCGGAGCGGAGGCGACGCGCATCCTGACGACCCGGTCCTTCGCCCAGCACGAAGGTCTGCCCGGCATCGCCCTGGCGCTCCAGGAGCAGGGGCTGGCCGGGCGGCGGGCGTTGGTCCATGCGGGGACGAGTTCGGGCTATCGCGCACTGCTGGTCCTCGTGCCGGAAATCCGTTCCGGTTTCTTCCTCGTCGCGAGCGGTGGAGAAACGGAGTTCGGCCGCGAGGCTCTGCTCCGGTTCGAGCAGACGCTCGCGCCGGAGACTCCAGATGGACGCCTCGCTCCACGTGCGGCCACCGATTCGGAAATTGCCGAATACGAGGGCTCGTATCTCCTGTCCCGAGCTGCACACGGCACCGTCGAGCGATTTCCCGGGCTGTTCGCGTTCGGAACGGTGATCGGCTTCGACGACGATGGATACCTGGTGCGGCGCGAGGGGGGCGTCAGGCGCCGCTTCGGACTGGTCGAACCGGAGCTGTTCCAGTCGCTCCAGGGCCCCGAACGTATCGCGTTCAGCCGCGAAGGAACGCGCGTCCGTGCGATGTTCGCGGCGGACGAGTTCTTCGGGATCCGTTTCCCGGCCTCGTACGAACGGCTTCCGGCCTGGGAGGCGCCGCGTGCGGTGAACGAGCTCCTTTCGTGGCTCATCGGGCTCCCGGTGATTCTCCTCGCGATATGGCTCGTTTTCGGCCTGGCGCGTCTCGTCGCCGCACGAGCAGGCACGTTCCGGCCGCGGAGGAAGATGTCCCCCGGGGCGGGCCTGGCGGCCGTGATCGTGACCTCGTCCATGCTGCTCTACGGATTCGGATTCCTGGCGCGACTGAACAGGATGGCCATGGACTCGCCCGAGGAGCTCGGCTACGGGTTGCCCGAATCGCTTGCCGCCCTCATGCCGCTCGCCTGGGCGTTTCCCGTCCTGGCCTTCGTGACGTTGGTCCTCGCCCGCAGGAAGAGTGCGTTCGCGGACCGCATGCTGCTCACCGTGACCGGCCTCTGTACGGCCCTCTTCTCGGCGCTGCTCGTGCACTTCAACCTGCTTCCCCCGACATGGTGAGCCCCCTCTCGTTCGAAGGGTTCTGGCTGGGAGTCGCCCGGATGGAGCGGGAGGGGACGCTTCCCGGCTGGGCGACCGACCACCAGGAGCGGAGCCGTTCGAGTCGGCAGCGGGTACTTGCCGCCGCCTGTCGTCTCGTGGCAGCCGATGACGCCTTCACGATGGAATCGCTCGCCACGCAGTCGCGCCTTTCGATCGGGGCGCTCTATGCCCGCTTTCCCTCGAAGGAGGCGGTGCTCGCGCTTCTGGGCCTGGCCATCATGGAGGATGGATACCTTCATATCGAGCGCGCGACGCGCGATGGATCCAGCGCGACCGCAACGCTCCGGGCCTACCTGGCAACCATCATCTCCCTGTTCAGGCGACACAGGGCGGTCATCAGGGCGCTGAGGACGTTCCGGGCGACGTCGCCCGAACTGGCGCGGATCATCAGCCGGGCGAACGACCGGATTCACGGGCTCGTCCGCGAGCGGGTCCGTCCCTTCCTGCCCGAGGCGCGATACGAGGCGCTTGAATATGCCCTGTTCGTGTCGAGCGCAGCGGCTCGGGAGGGCGTACTGTACGACGCGCTGACCGCGTATCACCTGGATGCGGACGACGCTCGCCTCGAGACGGAAATCCATCGTGCCGTCACGGCGTATCTTGAACTGCCCCGGGATGCCGGGGTTGAACCCGACCCAACTCCATGACCCTTCGCCGCAAGGTCATCGCGGCGACGTCGATCGTTCTCGTCGCCCTGGCCGTTCTGTGGAGCCCGAGGCTCGCCCGCCTCTACCGCGTGAACCACCTGTTCGACGAGGACCGGATCGTCGAGAATTTCCTTCACGTGGAGCGGGTGTTTCCGCTCTCCACCATGACGGCCTCGCCGGATCCCCTTCGGTTCGGGCGGGGCACGGAAATCGACAGGCCGGCGTCATTCGAGTATGAAGGGAAGACCGTCGATACCGAGGCCTACTTCGACGCCACCCAGGTGACGGGCCTCCTGGTGCTCAAGGACGGCCGGATCGTGCTCGAGGACTACTACCGGGGCTTCGCGGAGGAGGGCCACCATATCTCGTGGTCGATGGCCAAGAGCTTTGTCTCGGCGCTCGTAGGCATCGCGCTCGACGACCGGGCGTTCGGGTCCATCGAGGACCCCGTCACGCTCTACGTTCCGGAGCTGAAGGGCTCTGGATATGACGGAGTCCGCATCAAGGACATCCTGCAGATGTCGTCCGGAGTCCTGTTCGACGAGGACTACGGCGACTTCGACTCGGACATCAACCGGCTCGGTCGGGTCCTTGCATTGGGCGGCTCGCTGGACGAGTTCGCTGCCAGTCTCGGGAACGAAGTGCCCCCGGGCACGCGCAACCACTACGTGTCGATCGACACGCAGGTCCTCGCGATGCTCCTCGTCCGCGTGACGGGCCGTTCCATCACGGAGTACATGCAGGAGAAACTGTGGCATCCGCTCGGGATGGAGTACCCGGGGAGCTGGGTTCTCGATGACGACGGAATGGAGCTGGCCTTCGGGACGCTGAACGCGTCGCTTCGGGACTACGCAAAGCTCGGTTGGCTGTACCTGAACGGCGGGCGCCGCGACTCGGTGCAGATCGTGCCGGCCGACTGGGTACGCGCCTCCGTGACGCCCGACGCGCCCCACCTGCTGCCCACCGATTCGAAGTGGGGCTACGGCTACCAGTGGTGGATCCCGAGCGGCCCGGATGGCGAGTTCATGGCGGTCGGTATCCGAGGGCAGTTCATTTACGTGTATCCGCGCCTGGGGCTGGTGATCGTCAAGACGGCGGCCAACCACGACTACACCAACGATCAGCCCCGGTACACGCGCACGGACCTGGCGCTCTTCAGGACGATTGCGGCAGGCTTCGCGGCGGATTCGACCGGTGTCGCACCGACGACGGGCGACACCTGACCGGTTGTCATCCGCGCACGCTGAACGACCAGACAGGGAGTCGAAACAAGGACCCGTCCACTTCGTTTAGTGCGAACTGAATGAAATAAACATCACGCGACGATGCACCGTGCCGTCATCGATTTCATCGAGCAGATGGGCCTGGTCTCCGAGTCGAACGGTCTCTCGCGCATTGCGGGCCGGATGATCGGTTTCCTCCTCGTGGACGATCGGACGCATTCGCTGGATGATATCGTGGAGCGGCTGCGGGTGAGCAAGGGATCGGTCAGCACGAACGCCCGGCTGTTGGAGCAGCACGGCATCATAGAGCGGCAGAGCATTCCCGGCGATCGCAGGGACTATTACCGTATCGGGGACCGGCCGTGGGAGAACATGCAGGCGATGCTGCGCAGGCGCCTGATGAGGACCCTCAAAGCGGTGGAGACCGGTCTCGACGAGATTCCGCCGGACCTTGTCGATACGCGGAGGCGGCTGCTGTCCTGGCACCGGTTCTACAGTTTTCTGCTCGAGGATTTCGAGCACACGCACGAGCGGTGGGAACGGTGGTCCGCGCAACACCCCGCTCCGCAGGCCCCCTAAGCAGATACCCTCCATGAAGACCCTACAGCTCTGCTGTGCGCTGGCCATTGCCGTCGGAGCCGGTGCGCCCGTATCGAGGGCGCAGACCGTTGGCGGGGCGGACAGTCTGGACCTGAGCCTGGACGCGGCCCTCTCGCGGGCCCTGGATTCGAGCGAGGAGGTGATGCTCGCCCGTTCGCAGATCGATCTCGCGGAAACGCGCATCAAGGACGCCCTGGCCTCCGCGATGCCGCAGATCAGCGGCTCGGCCGGCTACACGCGCACCCTCAAGTCTTCGTTCAGAACGGGAAGCGGCTTCTCCCTGCCCGATTCGCTCAAGTTCGAGCCCGACCCGAGCGCGCCCATCGAGGACCGGGTCCAGTACCTCGAGGACCATACGGAGGACGCGGCCTTCGGGGCGCTCGGACGCCTGTTCAGCAACCTGCCGTTCGGTCAGAAGAACGCCTATTCCCTCACACTTTCGGGGTCGCAGCTCCTGTACTCGGGCGGCCGTACCGGTGCGGGCCTCCGCATCGCGCGCTCGGTGGTGGACGCCGCCCGACTCGCGTTGCGCGAGGAGGAGGTGACCATTGAATACGACGTGCGCTCCGCGTACTACCAGGCCCTCTTCACGGGCGAGCTCGTTCGCATTTCGGCCGACGGCCTCGAGCGCGCGCGCCGCTTCTTCGAGGAGGAGAAACTCCGCCTGGAGGCCGGCACGGCGTCCGACCTGGAGGTGATGCGGGCCCAGGTGGAGCTCGACAACCTTCGCCCGCAGCTCATCCAGGCGCGGAATGCCGCCGACCTGGCGGAAATGAATCTGAAGCGCCTCGCCAACCTCCCGCTCGACCGACCGGTGCGCCTCACGACCCGCCTGGAACCACCGCCTCCCGGCGAGCGACTGGACGAGCGGATCGGGACCGAAACCCTCCTCGCCAGGCGAGCCTCCCTGCAGGCCGCCCGTGAGCAGGTCAGTATCCGGGAGGACCAGGTGCGCATCGCGCGGGCCGGGTACCTGCCCACGGTGTCGCTGAGCTCGGGATACGGAAAGCTCATGTATCCGTCCTCGCTCTTCGCGTTCGACCGGGACTGGCGCACGGACTGGACCGTCAGCCTGAACGTGCAGATCCCCATCTTCAACGGGTTTCGCCGTGCTGCGCAACGGGAGCAGGCCCGGGTGGAACTGCGGCAGGCCCAGCTTCAGGTGGCCCAGCTGCAGGAGGCCATCCAGCTGCAGTACGAGCAGGCGTTTGGCGAGAAGCAGCGCGCCCTTGCCCAGATCGGGGCGCGTCAGGGCACGGTCCAACAGGCGCGGCGGGTGTACGACCTGACCGAACTGCGCTACGAGAAGGGCCTGGCCACCCAGCTCGACGTCTTCAGCGCCCGGCTTTCCCTCAACCAGGCCCGGGTCAACCTGGCCCAGGCCCTGACCGACTTCTACGTGGCCGACGCCGGCGTCGATCGTGCCATGGGCGGCAATCACCAGTAGAGGCAATTCCAGACCATGACCAGGATCAGCATGAACGTGCCGAATGTGCCCTCCGGGATACGGCGCCGCGGGCTGGCCCCGATGGGCTCCGCCCTTCTCGTCATCGGCGTGATGCTCGGCGTTGCCGCGTGCCGGGGGAACTCGGCCGAATCGTCGCAGGATGCCCAGGTCGAGGAAGGCGTCGTCCTGGGGGTGCGTGACGTGGCGGTGGTCGTTCGTGGATCCATCGAGGAAGGCGTCACGATCACCGGCACGCTGGAGCCGTATCGGCGCATCGACGTGAAGTCCCAGATTGCCGGCACGCTTTCGCGCCTGGGACCGGACCGAGGTCAGGCCGCGGGTCAGGGCACCGTGCTGGCGGTCATCGACGCGGAAGGCGTCCGGAGCCAGGCGGCCAGTGCGCAGGCCGCCGTGGCGTCGGCACGGGCGGCGCTGTCGCTGGCCGATCGCATGCTGGAGTCGGCCCGTACGCTGCACGAGGCGGGCGCCATGTCGGAGATCGAATTCGAGCAGGCGTCGACGCAGCGTGAGGCCGCCCGGGCCCAGCTTTCAGCGGCCGAAGCCGGAGAAGCCGCCGCCGCCGAACAGGCCGGTCGCACGACGGTGCGATCGCCCATCGACGGCCTGGTCAGCGATCGCCGGGTCGAGGTGGGCGAGGCCGTCGACCGGAATGCGGTGCTGTATACGATCGTCAATACGACCCGGCTCGAACTGCACGGCCAGGTGCCTGTCTCCGACGCGATCCACCTGGCGGTCGGGCAGCCCGTGGTCTTCACGCTGGACGCGCTCCCGGGACGGACGTATCGCGGAGAGGTGGCGCGGATCGAGCCGACTGCCGATCCGGGCACACGGCAGATCGGGGTCTACCTCCGCATGGAGAATCCCGGGGGACTCGTGGGCGGGCTCTTTGCCACGGGCCGCGTGCTGTCGGGCGACGCCGAGAGCGTGCTTCTCGTACCCCTCGCAGCCCTGCGGGGCGAAGCGGGGAGCGAACGGGTCTTCGTGGTCGAAGAAGGGCGCGTCGTCCGTCGTCCCGTCGAGGTGACCGGGAGGGACGATCGGCGTGGGGTGGCGGGAGTCGAGGGGTCCGTTCGGGAAGGCGATATCGTGATGGTTTCGCCCGGAGTGAACATGGAAGAAGGCCTCCGGGTGCGCCTGGAGGGTCGGCCGGCGGGCTCGGGGGCTATCACGGATTCATCGGAGGTACAGTGAGCATGACGAGCCCCATCCCGCCGAAGGCGACTCCGGACTCGACGTCCGGACGGGCGGACCGGCACGATTCGGTCGGCGGTGGCCTGAGCGGCGTCGCCATCAGGCGGCCCGTCTTCACGATCATGATGATGCTGGCGCTCGTCGTGCTGGGCATCTTCAGTTTCAGGCGGCTCCCGATCGATCAGTATCCGGAGGTCGACATCCCGGTCGTTACCGTCCAGACGATCTACCCCGGGGCGAGCCCCGCCACGATCGAGCGCGAGGTCACGCAGCGACTCGAGGAAGCCTTCAATCCGGTCCAGGGCGTCGACAGGATCACCTCTACGACGCTCGAGGGTGTCTCGCAGGTCATCATCGAGTTCGATCTCGACCGCGACGTGGACCAGGCGGCCCAGGACATCCGGGACAAGATCGCGGCCGTCCGTCGCATGCTTCCGACCGATATCGAGGAGCCGCTCGTCCAGAAGTTCGACGTGGCGGCGCAGCCCATCATGTCGCTGACGCTGTCATCCAGCACGATGCCGATCGAGGACCTCACCGCGCTCGCGGACGAGACGATCCGAAGGCGACTGGAGGCGGTATCCGGCGTGGGCCAGGCCCAGGTCACGGGCGGGCAGGCACGGGAGATCCGCGTGAACCTGATGCCGGACCAGATGCAGGCGCGCGGCGTCTCGGTGAACGACGTCATGGGAGCGCTGCAGCGGCAGAACATGGAAGTGCCCGCCGGGCGGCTGGAGCGCGACAACGTGGAGCAACTCGTCCGCGTGACCGGCCGGATCGTCGATCCGGAGCGTTTCGGATCCATCATCGTCGCCAACCGTGGTGGCGCGACCATCCGCCTCGGGGAAGTCGCGCGCGTCGAGGTCGGCACCGAGGAAGAACGCTCTCTGGCCCTCGTGGACGATCGGCGTGCCGTCGCCCTCGACGTCCTGAAGGTGTCGGGCGCCAACACGGTGGCCGTCGCGGACGGCGTGCTCCTGGCCGTCGGGGCGCTGCAGGACCTCCTGCCTGCGGGCACGACGCTCCAGGTCATCCGGGACAACTCCGTGACCATCCGTCAGTCCGTCCACGACGTGCTGGTCGAGCTCTTCCTGGGCGCCCTGCTCACGGTCATCATCGTCATGGTCTTCCTCAACGACTGGAAGGCGACCGTGATCACCTCGTTCGCCCTGCCTGTCTCGGTGATTTCGGCCTTCATTCTGATGAGCGCTCTCGGCTTCACGATGAACGTGATCTCGCTCATGGCCCTGTCGCTCTCGATCGGCATCCTGATCGACGACGCCATCGTGGTCATCGAGAACATCGTGCGTCACCGGGAGCTCGGACAGGACCACTTTTCGGCCGCGGGGGCCGGCACCCGCGAAATCTTCCTGGCGGTGCTCGCCACGACACTCTCGATCGTCGCGGTCTTCGTGCCGGTTGCGTTCATGGGAGGGATCATCGGCCGCTTCTTCTACCAGTTCGGTATGACGGTCGCCTGGGCGGTCCTCGTCTCCCTTTTCGTTTCGTTCACGCTCACGCCCATGCTGTCGGCATGGTGGGGCGTGAACCCCCACGATCCCTCCCGCGGCGGCAACCCGCTGACCCGCACCATCGGGCAGTTCAATGCCTGGTTCGACCGGATGGGCGGGAAGTACCGGGGGGTCATCGGATGGGCTCTCGATCACCGGAAGTCGACGCTGGCCATCGCCACGGCTTCGTTCGTCGGAGCCTTTCTGCTCTTCCCGTTCATCGGTGGCGCGTTCATGCCGCCGAGCGACCGCTCCGAATTCGTGGTCACCTTCGAGACTCCGGAGGGATCGAGCCTCGCGTACACGCGCAGCAAGGCCGACCAGGTCCGCTCGCGCCTGGCCGCTCTGCCCGAGGTGGACTACACCTACACGACCATCGGGGCCGGCGCGCTGGGCACGGTGACGAGCGGACAGGTCTACGTCAAGCTCGTTCCGGCGTCCGACCGGGA
>JAHEEH010000382.1 GCA_024640835.1 Bacteroidota bacterium | reverse complement strand
TTCATGGTCCTCTCCAGAGACCCAGAGGACCTTATGGATCGACGTCGCTTCATCCGTCAAACCGCGGCCGCCGGAATGGGCATGGGGCTGACCGGAGCGTGGCCGACCATCCTCCGATCTCGCCGTCCGGCCGAGACGATCCGGGTCGCCGTGATGGGCGTGAACGGACGGGGATCCGTCCTCGCCACCGAGTTCGCCAGGCGGCCCGATTGCACGGTCTCCGTCCTCTGCGACGTGGACCGCCGCGCTGCGGAACGCGTGGCCGCCTCGCTCGTCGAGGGACCGGATCCGCTCGTCCCGACTCTCCCGCGCATCGAGGCCGACTTCCGGCGCGTGCTGGACGACGTGTCCGTGGATGCCGTGGCGATCGCGGAACCCGACCACTGGCACGCGACCGCGGCCGTCATGGCGATGCGGGCCGGCAAGGCCGTGTATGTCGAGAAGCCGTGCGGGACGACGCCCGCCGAGGGTGAGTTGCTCGTGGCCGTGCAGCGCGCGACGGGCAGGATCGTGCAGATGGGAAACCAGCAGCGATCCGCTCCCCCGTCCATCGAGCTGGTCGGCATGATCCGGGACGGCATCGTGGGACGCCCGTACCTGGCGCGGACCTGGTACGCGAATTCCCGTGGCCCGATCGGCCGTGGATCCGTCGCACCGGTCCCCGAATGGCTGGACTATGACATGTGGCAGGGCCCAGCGCCCCGCACGCCCTACCGGGACAACGTCATCCACTACAACTGGCACTGGTTCCACCGCTGGGGTACCGGCGAGATCTGCAACAACGGCACGCACGAGATCGACGTCGCGCGGTGGGCGCTGGGGGTGGATTTCCCCGTGCGGGTCGTCTCGGCCGGCGGCCGCTACCACTTCGATGACGACTGGGAGTTCACGGACACGCAGACCGCCTCGTTCGAGTTCGAAGGCGGGAAGCAGATCACCTGGGAAGGTCGCAGCTGCAATCCGCTTCCGATCCTCACCCGGGGCCGGGGTACGGCGATTCACGGAGATGCCGGAACCGCGATCGTGGACCGCGCGGGCTACGTGGTCCTGGACCTGGAAAACCGGGAGATCGCGCGCCGTCTCGTCGGAGAAGCCGGGGACGCCCTGGACACCAGGGGCAGCGGGGATCTCACGGATGCCCACGTCGCCAATTTCCTGGGAGCCATCCGGGGTACGGATGCCCTGACGGCCCCCGTCTCGGATGCCTCCCGTTCGGTGCTGCTGTGCCACCTGGGAAACATCGCGCAGGAATCCGGACGCGCGATCCGCTGCGACCCGGCATCCGGACGGATCCTGGGCGACCCCGACGCGATGACACGCTGGGAACGGACGTACGAGCCCGGCTGGGAAATCTCCGCCCTCTGAACCACGAACCTCCATGTCCTCGAGTCGACGAAGCTTCCTTCGACGGACGGTCGCGGCCGCCGCGGCGGTCCCGCTCGGCGTGCCGGCCTTCGGTGCAGCCGCCGGTCGCCGGGACGGTCGAATCCGTCTCGGCGTGGCCAGCTATTCCCTGCGCGGACTGGATCGGGCCTCCGCGATACGGGTTCTGACGGCGCTTCGAGCGCCCTACGTGAGCGTCAAGTCGTTCCATCTGCCGTACGAATCGAGCCCCGAAGAACTGCGGGAGGGACGAAAGGCCTTCGACGATGCCGGATTGAAGGTGGTGGGGGGCGGGCTGGTGCCGCTCACCGAGGATGACGACGCGTCGATGCAGCGCTATTTCGAGTATGCGAAAGGAGCCGGCTTTCCCCTCATGGTGATCGGGACCACACCCGACGCGCTGCCCCGCGTGGAGCGCTTCGTGAAGGCGTATGGCATCGCGGTCGCCCTCCACAACCACGGTCCCGAGGACCGGTATTTCCCGGCGCCGTCCGACGCCCTTCCGCTCATCCAGGACATGGATCCGCGGGTGGGTCTCTGTATCGACGTGGGGCATGCCGCGCGTACCGGCCGGGATGTCGTCCAGGAGATCGCGGACTCCGGGACGCGCGTTCTGGACGTCCACCTGAAGGACCTCGCCGATCTGTCCGACGCGTCCAGCCAGTGCGTCGTGGGCGAAGGCTCGATGCCGTTCCCGGAGATCTTCCGACAGCTGGACCGGATGGGGTTCGCGGGATACGCGAACCTCGAATACGAAATTGACGAGTCCGACCCCCAGCCGGGCATGCTCCGCTCGTTCGCCTACATGCGAGGCGTTCTGGCAGGCCTCGGCATGTCGGACCGGTAGTCCGCGCGACATTCCATTCCTCCAACTCAGCGGTGCCCGCCATGCTCACGGTCAATCGGTTAGGAATCATCAAGGGAGGGCTTGTCGCCGGAATCGTACTGATCCTCATGGAGGCGGTCCTGATGACCTTCCTCCGACCTACCTGGCTCGACCTCGTGCGCCAGATGGGCGGACAGATGCCCGGCGCGATCGCGAGCGTCGGTTACGCGGTGATCCTCCTGGTGCTGGGCATCGTGACGATCTGGCTGTACGCGGCCATCCGGGCGCGATACGGGCCGGGGCCCAGAACGGCGGCGCGCGCCGGTCTCGCCGTGTGGATCATCGGCTGGGGCGTCGGATTCGGTTCGGCCGTCACGCTCGGGATCTTTCCCGCCGGCTTCGTCGCGATCGTGCTCGGATGGGGTCTCCTCGAGTGCCTGGCCGCCGCCCTCGCGGGTGGCGTCGTCTATACCGAGGGTCCGGGCTCCGGAGTGCCGGCGGATTGACCTTCTCAGGCGAAGCGTCCGCCCAGCGCGTGCCAGACGCCGGACAGGTAGGATATCCCGAGGGCGCGGTCGTACAGTCCATAGGCGGGACGTCCCTCCTCCCCCCAGATCATCCGGCCGTGATCGGGCCGCATGGGTCCGTCGAACCCGGTCTCCCGGTATGCCCGCATGACGTCGGGCAGATCCACGTCGCCGACGGACCGTGAGTGCGCCGTTTCGACGAAGTCTCGGCTCCCCCGTCGTT
>JAHEEH010000381.1 GCA_024640835.1 Bacteroidota bacterium | reverse complement strand
ACTCCGTCCGGCGCTCCGGAGACGAGGATCTCGTGGATCGCGCCGCCTGGTACACCCTGCGACAGGGCGGCGGATACCGGCCCGTGGAAGCGGACATGGTGCCGGGAGGCGGACCGGTGGCGGCGCTTCTCCGCTACTGAGGCTTCCGCCACACGTTGTTGTTCCGGTTCACGTCCGGGAGGAACCCGTCCGGATCGATTTCGACGCGCGTGACCGTGCCGGGCGGCGCGTGAACCGTCTGGGTGCGGGCACCCTGCATCCACGGCTCGACGGACACCCAGGTCTCCTGGGTCGTTCCGTCGGCGTAGGTTACTCGGACGGGCGCGGGAAAGGGAGACAGCCCCAGGTCGTCGATCACGATCGACACGCCTTCCGGATCCTCCCGCACGGAGGACACCGACTGGTCCAGGGTCCAGGTGGTGTAGAACATGGTCGTCCAGAACCAGTCCAGGTCCCGCCCGACCACGTCCTCGAACGTGTTGAAGAGGTCCTCGGGCTGCGGATGCCGCCAGGACCACCGCCGGGCGTACTCACGATATGCGCGGTAGAACAGGTCATTGCCCAGCAGGCCGCGCAGTGCATGCAGCGAGACCGCCGGCTTGCTGTACGCCGCGATGCCCCGCGCGGAAGACCGCAGCGGGTAGCGGTCCGCGTGGCGGCGGGACTCGACCTCCCGTCCGGTACCGGCGATGCTGTAATAGCCCTGGCGCTCCCCGATCCACGGATCGTCACCCCAGAACTCGGCCGAACCCTCGGCCGTGTTGAAGGAGGTGAGCCCCTCGTCCATCCACGTGTTCTCCTTCTCGTCCTGGCCGACGATCATGGGGAAGTACATGTGGGCGATCTCGTGGAGCGTCACCCCGAACAGGCCTCGGTCGCTTCCCGATCTGCCGATGAGCGTCATCATCGGGTATTCCATCCCTCCGCCCATGGGCCCCTCGACCGCGGTCATGTGGGGATACGGGTACGGGAAGAAGGTCCGCGACAGGAACTCGATCGAGAACCGGCCGAACTCGGCGGATCGCTGCCACGTCCCGGCCTCCGGTCGCCAGAAGGCGTAAATGTCGGAGCGGTCCGCCGCCCCGTCTCCGTCGCGATCCCCGACCTCCGCCACGGTGGCGTCCCACAGGAAGCGGGCGGACGTGCCCCAGGCGAAATCACGCACCTTCTCGGCCGTGAAGTGCCAGGTCAGGGTACCCGCTACGCCCCGACGGGTCGACACTCCGGGGTCGCGCTCTTCCTCGTCCACTACGCGGACGACGGCTTCCGGGTTGACGCGCGCGGCCTCCAGCCGTCCGATCGTCTGCTCCGAGAGCACCTCGCCGGGGTTCTGCAGCGTCCCGGTCGCCGCGACGAGGAAACCTTCCGGCACGGTGAGACGGACGTCATAGCGGCCGTGGTCCATGTAGAACTCGCCTTCGCCCATGTACGGATCGGCCTTCCAGCCGTTGATGTCGTCGTAGACCGCGAACTGGGGATACCAGTAGGCCATGAACCACACCTCGCCGTCCGTGCCGTTGCGCGGAGCGCCGGCCTCCGGAACGCGATACTGCCACGCGAACGAGAATCGGGCCGAGTCGCCGGCCGCGATCGGGGAAGGAAGGCGGATGGTCATGACCGTTCCGTCCACGCGGTACCCGACCGACCGGAAATCCGTCACCTCCGGGATCGGTTCACCGTCGAAGGTGATCTCGCCGAGCGTGACCCCCCCGGTGATCTTCTGCGGCCGGTTCCTGACGACGCCCTCCGCGTGCAGATTCTGCCGGAGGTGCACGGCGACCATGTAGAGCGGATCCGGGGAGTTGTTGTGGTACACGGCGGTTTCCGTGCCCGTGATCGTCGACGTTTCCGGATCGAGTGCCGCCGCGATCGCATAGTCGGCGGAGTTGGTCCAGTAGGCGGGGCCCGGACGGCCGGACACGGTGCGCGTGCCGCTCTCGACGGCCTTGAGGAAGGGGGAGTCCGGGATGACCGGGTACGGGATCGGGCGTCGGTCCTGGGCGTGCGAGGGAGCCGACAGGAATCCGGCGAGCAGCAGGAGGGCCGCGATGGTCACTCGTTTCATCAATACTCCGTCGTTGGAAGCGTTTCGGGACGCACGAAGGTAGGCTTCACCGACTGAAAGTCGGCCCGGGCCTGCTATCTTGCCCGCCGGAACCGATCGGATCCGGCAGTCTCGAAGTCGACCATGATTCTCAGCCTTCGCTGGTACGGGCCGGACGACAGGGTCCGGTTGTCCGACATGTCCCAGATTCCCGATCTGACGGGCATCGTGACGGCCCTTCACGGGATACGTCCGGGTACCGTGTGGGGAACGGACGAGATCGACCGGAGGCACGAACTGGTCGGGACCGCGGGTCTGCGGTGGGTCGTCGCCGAGAGCATTCCCGTGCCGGAGTCGGTGAAGCTCGGATCGGGCGACCGCGACAGGGATATCGAGGCGTGGTGCCGGAGCGTCGAGAACCTGGGAGCGAGCGGCGTTCCGGTCGTCTGCTACAACTTCATGCCGGTCTTCGACTGGATGCGGACCGATCTGGCCGAGCGTGCCGCCGACGGCTCCTTCTCCCCGGCATACCGCGATGCGGACCTCGCGCGGTTCGACCTGGACCGGGGGTTCGACGCGCTCCCGGCGTGGGCGGAATCATACTCTTCGGCGCGCATGAGAGAACTCAGGGACGCCTACGCCCGACTGGATGCCGAGCGCATCTGGGACAACCTGGGGTATTTCCTGGACCGCGTCGTGCCGGTCGCGGCGGCTTCGGGCGTGCGCCTGGCGCTGCACCCCGACGATCCGCCCTGGTCGATATTCGGCATCCCGAGGATCGTGAGTGACGGACCCTCCCTGCACCGGGTCCTCGACCTCCACGACGATCCCTCCAACGGCATCACGTTCTGCACGGGATCCCTCGGGGTCCTGCCGGACGTCGACCTCCCGGGACTCGTGCGCGGACTCGCCGGCCGGA
>JAHEEH010000380.1:2486-2967 GCA_024640835.1 Bacteroidota bacterium | reverse complement strand
TCGAGCCCTTCGCGGATGTGCAGGTTCTCGATCATGGGCCTGGGATTCAGATCGGACCGCGCACCCAGAGAAACCGGGTTGCGGAAAGACGCACGTCCCCGGGAAGCGCCTCTGAACCCGGAGTCCGCACGCGCAGCTCACCCCCCTCGGTCATCACGCGCCATTCGGTGAAAGGACCCAGGAACCGACGCGCCACGACGCGACCCGGGACCGGCCCGGCCCCGGCGAACGACAGATGACCGGGACGGACGGCGAGCACCTCCCTTCCGACCGGTGCCGCTTCCCCTGCCAGTCTCACCGCGGATTCGCCTTCCAGGAGGTTGCTGCCTCCCAGGAAACCCGCCACGTAGGCCGTATCAGGAGTCTCGTACAACGCTTCGGGAGTGCCGACCTCCACCAGTCGCCCGGACCGCATGACCGCGATGCGGTCCGACACGGCGAGCGCCTCCTCCTGGTCGTGCGTCACGTAGATGGCCGTCAT
>JAHEEH010000380.1:0-2476 GCA_024640835.1 Bacteroidota bacterium | reverse complement strand
TTGCCTCAGCTCATCACGCGTCCGCTCCCGAAGCGCGACGTCCAGGTTCGAAAGCGGCTCGTCGAAGAGCAGGACGGCTGGCTGGACGACGAGGGCCCGGGCAACCGCCACCCGCTGCTGCTGTCCGCCGGACAACTGGGTCACGGGGCGATCCTCGAACCCGGCCAACCCCACGCGCCCGAGCGTCTCGAGCACGCGGGATGCCCGGTCGGCCTTTGCGACACGACGCACGCGGAGACCGTATTCCACGTTCTGCCCCACGGTCATCGACGGAAACAGCGCATAGCTCTGGAATACCAGCGCGGTCGGTCGGCCCTGCGGGGAAACCGCGGTGACGTCCCGTCCGCCGATGTGCACCGCGCCGGAATCCGGCTGCTCCAGTCCGGCCACGAGTCGGAGGAGCGTCGACTTGCCGCACCCGCTGGGACCCAGCAGCGAGACGAAGGAGCCGGCCTCGATTCGAAGCGATACGCCATCGAGCGCCCTCACCGACCCGAACGTACGCACGAGATCCGTCAGGACCACGTCCGCCGCCTTCGCGCTGGCCGCTCCGGAGATGACGGTCACGATCCCCTCAGGCAAGGGCGGCCGTCACCTTGTCGGCCGCCTCCTGGAACAGGATCGCGGTCTCGACCTCGAGACCGCTGTCGTCCAGAATCCGCTTGCCCTCCTCGGCATTGGTGCCCTGCAGACGGACGATCAGCGGCATGTCGATACCGACGTTTCGAGCGGCTTCCACGACACCTCGGGCCACGTGATCACACCGCACGATGCCGCCGAAGATGTTGACGAGGATCGCCTTTACGTGCGGGTCCTTCAGGATGATCCGGAATCCGGCCTCCACGGTTTCCGGGTTCGCCCCGCCGCCCACGTCCAGAAAGTTCGCGGGCTCTCCACCGGCCAGCTTGATGATGTCCATGGTGGCCATCGCCAACCCCGCACCGTTCACCATGCACCCGACATTGCCGTCGAGCTTGATGTAATTCAGGCTGTGCTCGCTGGCCTCCACCTCGAGAGGATCCTCTTCGTGCGTATCCCGCAACGCGACCAGGTCCGGGTGACGGTACAGGGCGTTGTCGTCGAGGTTGATCTTCGCATCGATCGCGAGCACCTCGCCGGCCGTCGTCAGCACCAGCGGATTGATCTCCGCCAGCGAGCAGTCGCTCTCCTCGTAGGCCCGGTACAGTGCCGTGATGAATTTCGCAGCCTGCTTGAGCGCGCCCCCCTCGAATCCGAGACCGAATGCCAGTCCGCGGGCCTGGAAGCCCCTCAGCCCGACCGACGGATCCACCCAGACCTTCAGGATCTTCTCCGGGGTCTCCGCTGCCACCTTCTCGATCTCCACGCCTCCCTCGGTCGAGGCCATGATGACCGGCATGTTCCGCGTCCGATCGAGCGTGATGCCCAGATAGAATTCCTTCTCGATGTCGACGGCGTCGGCGATCAGCACCGAACGGACCTTCTGGCCCTCGGGTCCGGTCTGGTGGGTCTTCAGCATCATCCCGAGGATGTCACCGGCCTTGGCGCGGACCTCGTCGATCCCCCGGGCCAGCTTCACGCCGCCTCCCTTGCCACGCCCACCCGCATGGATCTGGGCCTTGACCACGAACACGTCGCGTCCGGTGTCGTCCGCCACCCGTCGTGCGGCAGCGATCGCATCGTCCACGGTGGTTGCGACCACTCCGGGCTGAACGGCGACACCATGTCGCGCAAGGATGTCCTTGGCCTGATACTCGTGGATCTTCATGGATCGGGTGGATTGGAGAGTGGGCTTCCGCTGAAGTCTGAAAAGTACGAGGCGGGCCCATAGGGTGCCGTGCGTTCATGTGCTAATCCCCGCATTTCGCCGTTTCTTTGGGGCGGACGGCCCGGACCCGCATCGGTCCCGTCTTCCTCCGGCACTCCAGTCCAGGACCCTGACCACTCCGTGTTCTCCCTGTACGATCGCCACGTCGCACGACGATTCCTGACGGAATACATCATCCTCGTGGCGGTGCTGATCGTCTGCTTCGTGGTCCTGCACTACGTGGAGTATGTCGACGATTTCATGGATCGCGGGGCCACGTCTCGCGACGTGTTCCTGGTCTACTACCCGAACTACGTACCGGAAATCGTCAGACTGATCTCTCCTCTCGCCCTCTTCCTCGCGTGCGTCCACCTCACGGGCCGCCTGGCGCAGAAGATGGAGCTGGCCGCCCTGCAGACGGCCGGCGTGCGGCTGGTCCGGCTGATGTGGCCGTTCGTGGTCCCGGCCGTGGCGGTCACCGTCGTCATGTTCTGGTTTGGCGGGTGGCTGGTTCCGGAATCCAACCGGGTGCGGATCGACTTCGAGCTGCGGTACACGAAGGACGCTCCGGAGATCATGGAGAACAACAACATCCACCGGCAGACGGGCCCGGGCAGCGTGCTCAGCGTCGGTTTCTTCGACCGATCCAGCCAGGAAGCCCGGAACGTAACGCTGGAGCGGTTCGACGGG
>JAHEEH010000379.1:1320-2976 GCA_024640835.1 Bacteroidota bacterium | reverse complement strand
GACGGGTGCCGAGCCGGTTCGGGAAAGGAGACCCTCGGCGGTCGTTCCGAGGTAGGCATGCGCGACGAAGTAGCGGGCCCGGCGCAGGAGGTCCGCACGGTCCACGGGCCCGGCCTCGTCCGCGAACAGGAAGTGCACCAGGGTCGGCACGGGGCGGACCAGGTGGCTGACGACCCGCTCCACCGCCTGGCGGAGGACGCGGGGCCACTCCTCCTCCGGAAACTGCGCGTTCTCCTTTAGGACCCGGACGAACGCCTCTCGGCCGGCCGCGACCTCGGAGGTCCGGTGATCGACCCACCCAGCCGCGACCTGCTCGAGATCGGTCACCTGCAGCGCGAGCCGGCGATCCAGCGTGAGCTCGAGGAAATGTCCGATGGGTCGGGGGATGTCGGGCTGCGAAAGACGACGGCGGGCGACGGGAGCCCCGGCAGGGACGGTCGCCACGATGTGCTCGAATACGGCGTCGATGAACGGGGTGAACATGCCGCGCTGGTCCGAATCGGGAACGGGTAATGGGATGGCAACTCCGAAACGGCGGAACCGGCGGAAGTTCCGACGGATCAGTTGCCGAAGGTGTACGTGTACTTGAAGAGCAAGGCCCGGGATTCCGAAAGGGGCAGACGGGGTCGTTCCCGTGCCCGACGCGTATTCAGTCCCTCGTTGAAGACTACGAACAGGTCGTTTCCCTCGCGGAAGTTGAATCGCAGGCGGGCGTTGACGCCGACCTCGTTCGAGGCCCGGTCGATCTGGACGAACGCGGAAAGCGAGAGGCGCGTATCGAGCGCCGCCCGCACGCGGAGTCTCGCGATGTCCGCGTCGAGACGCTCGTCCCGCCCGGGCATTCCGATCCGGTTCACCTGGAGCTCCCCGCCGATCTCCAGATGGGGCGACACATACCATGTCGGCTCCAGACCGACCGAGATCTTCCATCCGTCGTAGAAGGATCCGGCATCCACGTTCAGACCCACGCGGAAGAGACGTGGGGGCGGAGCGTACATCGCGGTGAGTCCCGCGAAGCGGTATCGCCCGGTGGGGATCTCGAGATCGTCGTGCAACTCGAAGGGCTCCCGGAGGTCCTCCACGTAGATCGACGGCTGCACCTGGATGAAGGCGCCGCTCCGTTGGATCAGCATGACCTGCGGCCCGAACCGTGCCGATTCCAGGCTCCCGTCCCCGTTGCGCAGGTAGACGTCGGCCGTGGCGCCGGCCTGCACGCTGTAGAACGGCGACGTGTCCGCGGGCTGCCAGGTCACGTACACCCGGTCGCCGAACTGCGTGAAGTCGGAGCGGAACAGGAATCCCATGTCGGGCAGGTACTCCTCGCCGGCGCGGGTGACGCCGATCTCCCATGCGAGGCCCGTGCTGGTCCGTCGCTCGAACCGGAGGCGGGACAGGGCCGATCTGGCCGACCCCGGGCCGACCGAAGTGGTATCGTCGAACGTCTGGGCCCAGCCGACCAGCAGGTAGTCCGGTCCCCGAAGGCGGATCGTACCGTCCACGCCCACGGCCACGTTGTACGTGCCGTCCTCTCCGAGCCGGGACGTCATGATCCCTCCGGCATAGGAGTACGGGTTGAAGATCCGTCGGCGGGCCCGGATCACGCCGAAATTCTCCGAGGGGACGTGCAGCGGGCCGTCGTCGGTCGCAAAATCCGCC
>JAHEEH010000379.1:0-1224 GCA_024640835.1 Bacteroidota bacterium | reverse complement strand
GGACCCTCGTCCGAGAGTCCGACCGTCCGCGAGTAGAAGAGACGCGTCTGCCCGCCCGTGTTGAACTCGAATACGCTCGAGCGCTCCTGGAAGAACTGGCGCTTCTCGGGGAAGAAGAGCGAGAACCGGGTGAGGTTTACCTGGATGTCGTCCGCCTCGACCTGCGCGAAATCCGTATTCAGTGTCACGTCGAGCGTCACGTTCGACGTGAGTCCCACCTTCACATCGACGCCGGCTTCGCGTGCGATGTTCGTTTCCGATCGCCAGGGCCCGTTTCCGGGATCCTGGACCGCCTCCCTGGTGGCTCCACCGAGTACGTACGGCGTCACGTAGACCGGCCGACGCGCATAGATGTCCTGAAACTCGACGGGATGCGCAATGGAGGGTTTCATCGGTCCCATCATCCCCCACCTCGGGTCGATCTCGGGAAAGGCATGGCCCTCCATCTCCGACGGGCACCACCTCCAGGTCAGGATCCCCATCCGGACGACGCCCTCCCGGTCCTGGAATCGCAGGCTGGACCACGGAATGCGCATTTCGACCTCCCATCCGGAGGGCGTCTCCGAGGTCGCGACGTCCCAGAACGTATTCCAGCTCTCGTTCACGGGCATCTCGTCGTTCAATATCTGCGCATCGCCGAAAACCGTCTGGTCGACCCGGATACCCGCGGGGGTGGTGATGAATACCAGCGCGTTTTCGTTGTCGTCGAAGGTGTCGATGACGAGCGCAAACAGCTCGTCCGATTCGGTCGCCCGGTCCCGTGCCAGCGATCGGGCGGTCGGCGAGGGACTCTCGAAGCGTCCGGACGCGTACAGGAAGTCCTGGTCGTAGGCGAGGCGGATCTCGGACCGGAGGGCCATCGGTCCCCGGAAGACCGGGAAGTTCATGGTCATCGGAAGAGGATCCACCGCGAGCCAGGCCGATTCCTCCACGCGGCCGTCAAACTCCGGCGGCTGTGCGAACCGGACCGGCCGGTGCGGCTGCGCCGCGGCCGAAGCGCAGAGGAGGAGCGCCAGAGAGGCCGTGGTCGCTGCGCGGCGCGTCATTCCGGGAAGGACGGCCGCAGGTCCCGTATCCGCAAGCCTGCCCGGGAGGGAAGGCCCGTCCGGGCGGAGATTCGTCGTCGGCGCACACGATGGAGACGGAATTGCCACACCTTCTCCACGGCATCTTCAATGCTCCGGGCCCGAATGCGCGTTGGACAGGAGTAGTTTCGCCCGCCCA
>JAHEEH010000378.1 GCA_024640835.1 Bacteroidota bacterium | reverse complement strand
GCGTCCAGGGCGCGCACGAACATGGAGCGCGCCGAGGCCCGCACGAATGGTGCCGAGGCCATCGAGAAGCGCCTGACGGCGGAGGCCAAGTCCACCGACTCCACCCTTACGGTCCAGGTGATCGCCCTCTACAACGGGGGACGGTATGCGGCCTACACGTTCCGCCGGTACGAGGACGTCCGGCTGGTGCAGGCGCCGGAGCTCCAGATCGGGTTCTTCGGTGGAGACTGGGACAATTTCACCTACCCCCGCTACAACCTGGACATGTCGTTCTTCCGGGTGTACGGGAAGGACGGCAAGCCCCTCAGGCCGGAATACTGGTTTCCCGTCGATCCGACCGGGGCCGATGAGGGAGAGGCCGTCTTCGTGATCGGGAATCCCGGGTCCACAAGTCGGCTCAGCACGGTTTCGCAGCTGGAGTACGCACGGGACGTCGAGCTTCCGGGTGCTCTCGAGGTGCTCGAACGTCGCTCGGCGATTCTGTCCCGGTTCATCGAAAGCCATCCGGATACCGCGGAGGCCTATGACCTCCGCAATTCCTGGTTCTCCATCCAGAATTCGGTCAAGTCCATGCGGGGCCAGTTGGAAGGGCTTCGGTCCGACTGGCTCATTCCGCGGCGTGCGGCCGGAGAACAGGCCCTGCAGCAGGCGATCCTGGCGGTCGATTCGCTCCGGGCGGAGTACGGGACGGTCCTGGACGAGATCCGGGCCCTCGACCGGTCCATGCGGGCCTCGGCCTCGCAGGCGTCGGCATTCACCTCGTTCGGGTCACCCGACATGAGCTCCCATGTGCTGCTGCGCTCGCTGTACGGGTACGTCGTGACGCTTCTCGGTCAGCGCGGCGCTCCGGAGGCTCAGCTCAGGGAAATCCGGGAAGAGGCGCTGAAGATCAAGGACCGGCCGGCCGAGGTGGAACGTGAGTTCCTGGCCGCCCGTCTGACCGAGCTCCGGAATGCCCTCGGAGACGGCGATCCGACCGTGCGGCGCCTGTTTTCCGGCCGGTCGGCCGATTCCGTCGCGACGCTCGTGATCGATTCGACGGCGATCGCGGATTCGGCAGGCTTCGCCGCGCTACTGGACGGATCCTACCTGTCGAGTGGAGATGCCACCGTTCCGCTCATCGAGGCCATCGCCCCGCTGTACTTCACGCTGAATCAGCAGCTGCAGAATTTCGAGCAGCAGGAGGACGAGCAGAACGCACGGCTTGCCCGGGCGCGATTCGCCCTGTACGGAACGTCGGTGCCTCCGGACGCTACGTTCTCCCTCCGGATCGCGGACGGGGTAGTCGGCGGATACCCGTACAACGGAACCCGGGCCCCTGCGTTCACGACCTTCTTTGGCCTCTACGAGCGTAAGGCCACGCTCGGCGATCATGCCGACTGGCAGCTGCCCGAGAGGTGGACGACGCCTCCCGGGGATCTGGATCTCCGCACGCGGCTCAACCTGGTGTCGACGAACGACATCACCGGCGGCAACTCCGGCTCGCCGCTCCTGGACCGCGATCTGCGGGTCGTCGGACTCGCCTTCGATTCCAACATGGAGGCGCTGCCGAACGAATACCTCTTCACGGAAGAGACGGGACGCACGGTCTCGGTCGACATCCGGGGTATCCTGGAGGCGCTCGACTCCGTGTACGACGCGGACCGGATCGTGCGGGAGCTCGTCGATCACGTGCTGTACGCCACCGAGGCGGAAGCGGACGCGGCGCGCACCGACGGCTAGCGGCTGTCCAGTGCAGCCAGTGCGGGCGTGACGTCGATCAGGCTGCGTACCGACCGAAGGGTCCCGGATCCGGGACCGACGGCCGCGAACGGGACGGGGTTTCGGGTGTGCGTCCGGACGCGAAGGTCCTCCAGGTTTCCGTGGTCCGAGGTCAGGACCACCAGCAGGTCGTCCGGGCGGAGGCCGACCAGCGTGGAGAGGAACAGGTCCAGGTCGCCGAGGACCAGGTCGGCTGCCTCGCGGCTCCGTGCATGACCCGCCCGGTCGGTGTGGAAGACCTCGAACAGGGTGAATCGGTGCCGGCAAGCGAGTCGGAGCACATTCAGGGCCGCCTGTTTCGGAGAGAGGACCTCCACGTCCAGGCCCAGCTCGCGCAACCCGTCTCCGCTCAGGTCCGCGGCGAGTGCGTCGCCCTCGGCCAGATCGTCCAGGGTTCTGATGCGTACGCCGGCGTCGAGGCATGCCCTCGTCGTAACGGGCCAACGGTCGCGCAGGGACATGACCTCGAAGAACCTCGGGGGAAAAGCGTTGGCGAAGGCGCACCGATCGGCGCCCAGGCGCGCGAAGATGCTCCGTGTGCGGAGCGCGGCACGGGAGGTCGAATGAGGAAACGGACCGTAGTGCCTGCCGGCCAGCCGCACACAGTTTTCGCCCGTGAACAGTGTGGCCTGGCCGGTCCCCGACTGTGGAAGCCCATCGAAGCCGAGGCAGGCATCAATCGCGATGAACGTGCTCTCGGCTTCGGCAGGGAAGGAGTCCGCCACCCACGGAATTCCTCCGCTGAGGGCCATGAAACCCAGACGACGGACGGCGAGGGGGTTGACCTCCGGATCGGCGTCTCCGAGCCCGATGCCGTCGACGAACAGGAACAGGATGCCCGCGGGGAGCGCATGGGGATCCACGGTCATTCGGCGAGCGCGGTCAGGGTCGGGATGCGGATGCCTGGAAGGAAAGTCGGAATTCCCACAAACAAAAAGCCGGACCGCCCAGGGGCGATCCGGCCTGTCGTAGCGGGGGCGGGATTCGAACCCGCGACCTCCGGGTTATGAGCCCGGTGAGCTACCGGCTGCTCCACCCCGCGATAGGACAACTAATATACGCCGTGAGCGGGGCGTCTTCAAGTTGGGGTGGACGTGCACACGATCTTCGTCCCATACCCACGATATGGCCCGTCGAATCGCCGTGAAATCGGAAGCGCTTCCGAATCCCTCGTGGCTTTTTGGTTAATCCCCCGAATGGCGAAGCCCAGTGGTTATTT
>JAHEEH010000377.1 GCA_024640835.1 Bacteroidota bacterium | reverse complement strand
GATCGCCCGCGGTCTGCCCATCGGCGGCGACCTGGAGTACGCGGACGAAGCCACCCTGTCGCGTGCCCTCGAGGGGCGCGGCAGCCTGTAGCGGCATGGCGCGACGCCCCGGCTCGACCCGGATCCTCCTGCTGGACCGGCGCGCGAGCGTCGCGCTCCTGGTGCCGGTAGCGGTCATCCTCGCCGCCTGGGTGCTCTACCCGAGCCTGCGCCTCTTCGCGATGGGCCTGAGGCCCTCCGTGCTGGCGGAGTTGTTCGACGACTGGTCTTCCGCGAACGTCCGCGCCCTGTGGAACAGCGTCCGCCTCTCGCTCCTGTCGGTTGCGGGCGCCGGTGTGCTCGGAACGGGGCTGGCTACGCTCTTCTACCGGTTCGACTTCCCTCTGCGCCGGCTGCTGATGGCGCTCGCGGCCCTTCCGCTCGCGCTGCCGCCCCTGGTCGGCGTCCTCGCCTTCCTGTTCCTGTACGGGGAGAGCGGCATCCTGCCCCGCGGCCTTCAGGCCCTCTTCGGTCTCACGGAGGTGCCATTCGCCTTCGAGGGGTTCTGGGCCGTCTGGCTGGTCCACGTCTATTCGTTCTACGTCTACTTCTATCTCTTCGCGACGGCGACGCTCCGGAGCGTGGATCGCTCCGTCCTGGAGGCGTCCGCCGACCTGGGCGCCGGGGGATGGACCACGTTCCGCCGCGTCCTGCTCCCCGTCCTCCGGCCACCGATCGTGAGCGCCTCGCTCCTGGTCTTCATGATCAGCATGGCCTCGTTCACCGCGCCTCTCCTCTTCGCCTCCACCGAGCCCTTCCTCACCCTCCAGATCTACACGTACAAGATCAACGGAAGCCTGGACCTGTCGGCGGCGGTCGCGTCGGTTCTGACCCTCATCTGCCTCCTGTTCCTCGTGCTGCTCGAACTGGAGCGGCGCATGGGCGGAGCGCCGGCCTCCAAGGGTGCCCCCGCACCGCCGCGCCCGGTCCGATCGGGAGTGGCCCGCGCTTTCGCCCTGCTCGTGGCCCTCGCGCTCCTCGCGTTCCTGCTGCTGCCGGTCGCCACGATCGTCCTGATCTCCTTCGTGCGGGAAGGCTCCTGGACCGTCCAGATCCTCCCCGAGAGCTACACGGTCGCCAATTACGTCTCGCTCTTTTCACGGACCGACGTGCTCCAGCCGGTCGTGAACAGCCTCACGATGGCCTCGATCGCCACCGCCGCGAACGTCGTGTTCGGCGTCGCGGTTGCCCTTCTGCTCGTCCAGGGCCGCATCAGGGGACGGACGGCCATACGCGTGGCGGCCATGCTGCCGTTCGCCATTCCGGGAACGGTGATCGCGGTCAACCTGATCGTGACCTTCAACCGTCCGGACCCGGTGTCCTTCGGGCAGGTGCTCGTCGGCACGTTCTGGATCCTGCCGATCGCCTATTTCATCCGGCACATTCCCCTGGTCGTACGCTCGACGATATCGGCCCTCGAGGGATACGATACCCAGCTGACCGAGGCCTCCTTCGACCTCGGAGCCGGCCCCGCCGCCACCTTCCGGCGCGTCGTGCTGCCGATCGTGGGCCCGGGCATTCTCGCCGGCACGCTGCTGACCTTCGTGGCCGCGCTCGGCGAATTCGTTTCGTCGATCCTGCTCTACACGTTCGATTCGAGGCCGATCAGCGTGGAGATCCTGTCCCAGCTCCGGCTGTTCGACTTCGGCGCCGCGGCCGCGTACAGCGTGCTGCTCATGGCGCTGGTCGGCGCTTCCACCCTCGTGGTCCGTCGCCTTGGAGGAACGCCCGACCGCGCGGGCGCGGCCTGAAGCGTCAGACGTCGCTCGTCATGATGAAGATCGGACGCCGGCTGAACGACTTGTACTGCGGACGCAGCCGCTCGGTGTTGTAGTACTTGTGCACGTCGACCACCTTCTTCGTCCCGATGACGACGTCGATCGGCACCGAGTCGTAGGTGCCGTTGCGCACCGCGACCAGGCGACCCGAGGTATTCGAAAGCACCAGGTCGAGGGCGAGATTGCCGAACGCCATGGGGACGATCGAGTCCAGCGCATCCGGATCACCGCATCGGACGAGGTATCCGAGCCGCTGGCTCACCACGTTGATGCGCCGGCCGTTGTTGTACTTCGGAGAGCGCTCCTTGAGCTCTGCGGCCACCTTGTCGCCGATTCCGCCCAGCTTCTTGTGGCCGTACTGGTCCGCTTCCTCGCCCTCGAACGACATCCCCTCGTGGTGCGACAGCGTCGCGCCCTCCGATACGAGCACCACCGAATACTTGCTCGGGTGCCTGTTGCGGTCGTAGACCATCAGCTCGGTGAGGTGATCGGGGTCGACCGCGTATTCCGGCATGACGCACCGGTCCGCGGCTCCCGCCATCGTCGGCAACAGGGCAGTGAAGCCCGCGTAGCGTCCGAACACCTCGATGACCAGGAAGCGCTCGTGCGATCCAGCCGACGTCCTCAGCGTGTGCGCCATCTCGATGGTCCGCGTGACGCACGTGCCGAACCCTATGCAGTAATCGGTCCCCGGCACGTCGTTGTCCATCGTCTTCGGAATCGCGACGACCTTCATTCCCTCCTGGTGCAGACGGTGGCCGTAGCTGAGCGTGTCGTCTCCGCCGATCGGGATCATGTAGTCCACGCCGAGCCACGCGAGATTCTCCAGGACCTGGGGGGTGACGTCGTTCACCTCCTTCGCGTACGTCTCCGCCAGATGGTCGGGGACCCGGGCCTTGGGGAGGTGGCTCGGCCGCGTCCGGGACGAATGCAGGAAGGTCCCTCCGGTGCGGCCGGCGCGGTTCACCACGTTCTCGGTCAGCTCCAGGTAGTTTCCGGAGTTGTCGTAGCTCTTGTCGGGCACCATGTCCACGAGACCGGCCCAGCCGCGTCGAATGCCGATGACCCGGTAGCCTTCCCGGATCGCCCGGATCGTGACGGCGCGGATCGCCGGGTTCAGCCCCGGTACGTCTCCTCCACCCGTCAGAATGCCTATCGTCCCCT
>JAHEEH010000376.1 GCA_024640835.1 Bacteroidota bacterium | reverse complement strand
GGAGTCCTCCTGGTGGACGAGGCCTACGTGGAGTTCAATCCGTACGGCAGTGCGCTCGGGCTCCTCGCCCGTCACCCCAACATCGTCATCCTCCGCACGTTGTCGAAGGCGTTCGGGCTCGCGGGGCTGCGTATCGGGTACCTGATGGGACATCCCGAGCTCATGCGGGAGCTCCTCAAGGCGCGCATCCCGTTCATGGTCGGCCCCCTTGCACAGGCCGCTGCACGGGCCCTGCTCGCCCGCCCCGCGCTCGTGGCCGAGCGCATCGACGCGATCCGACGGGGAACGGCCGACCTCACGCGCTCCCTTCTCGCGCTGCGCGGCGTGGACGTGGTGACCACCATGACCAATTTCGTCCTGTTCCGGCCGACCGAGCCGATCCCGGGTCTCATGGGGCGACTCGTCGGATCCGGAGTGCTGGTCCGCGACATGGGCGGCTATCCCGAACTGGAGGGATTCCTGCGCGTTTCGACGGGCACACCCGACGAGAACCGGGATTTCCTGACCGCGTTACAGGCCGTGCTCGACGCGGAGGGACGGTAACAGGGTCCGCGATCGTCTCAGGGACTCCAGTACAAACGCGATGGATTTTCTCCAGGTGGACATCATCGGGCTCTCGACCAGCCCGTCGAGCGGAGGCGCATACGCGCTTGTTCTCGGGGAAGTGGACGGTAACCGGCGACTTCCCATCATCATCGGCGCCTTCGAGGCCCAGGCCATCGCCCTGGAGCTCGAGAAGATCCAGCCACCCCGCCCGATGACCCACGATCTGCTCCGCGACCTGTTCGAGGCCCTGGGCGCGGAGGTCGTGGACGTAGTCATCGACGAACTTCGGGAAGGCACGTTCTTCGCCAAGATCCGCTTCACCGCCGCGGGCGCAGACGGTCAGTTGGACGCACGCCCCAGTGACGCCGTCGCCCTCGCCGTGCGCGTCCAGGCCCCCATCTTCGTGGCCCCCAGCGTGCTCGAAGAGGCCGGCATCCCGACCGAGGAAGAGCCCGACGTCCGCCTCGAATCCGGGGAGGAACCGGAAGAAAGCGTCGAGGAGGAGGAGGTCCACACGGAACCGAAGACCCCGCTGGAGCGCATCGAGGAGCAACTGGAGCAGGCCATCTCGGAAGAGGACTACGAGCGTGCGGCCCAGCTCCGCGACGAGATCACTCGCCTGAAGGGCGGATCCAACTGACCCAACGGGCAGGAGGCCACCCCGGCCTCCGGTGCCCCCCCCGTGATGACGATTTCCGGCACCGACACGGTGGCACCCCTCCTGGTGCCCTTCGATTCCTTCGGCTCATTCTCCCCGCTGTACGCGGACTACTGCGCCCGTTTCGAGCGCCTCGCGCCGTTCTATGCGCGGGACTGGCGGAGCGTGGAGGATCGCCGGGCCGCGGCGGCGGAAGCCGCCGCACACGACCGCGACCGTGAGACCCTCGTACGCGTGTTGCGCGAACAGCACCCGCTCTGGGGCGAGGACGACTCCGCCCTGCGGTCCCTGGAGCGGCTGGCGGATCCGGCATCGAGCGTCGTGGTCACCGGGCAGCAGGTGGGCCTCTTCACCGGCCCGCTCTACACCGTGCTGAAGGCGCTGACCACCGTCATGCTGGCCCGCCGCATGGAAGAGGAGACGGGACGGCCGGTCGTGCCCGTATTCTGGCTCGGCAGCGAGGACCACGACTTCGCCGAGATGGCCGGGGTCGGCGTGCCCGAGGGCGACGGGATTCTGGATCTGCGTTACACGGGCCATGCCCTTCCCGAGAACGGCAACCTGGGGTCGGTCGGAGCGCTGGAATTCGACGGGGCCGTATCCGAAATCGTCGACCGTCTGGACACCCTGCTTCCCCCCAGCGACTTCCACGAAGACCTGCTCCGCGCGGTGCGTGATGCCTACGCGCCCGGAGTGACGTTCCGGGACGCCTTCGGCCGGCTCCTCCGGCACATGCTTCGGGGCATGGGGCTCGTATTCATGGCGGCGGATCATCCCGATCTGAAGCGCCTGGCCCTCCCCCTGTGGATCAGGGAAATCGAGAAGGGACAGGACCTGTTCTCCGGCCTGGATTCCACATCGCGGCGCCTGGAGGCCGAGTATCATGCGCAGGTCCACCTGCGACCCACGAATCTCTTCGTACGGCACGACGGGAGCAGGCTGCCGATCGATCTCGAGGGCGAGCGCTATCGCGTTCGAGGCACCGACCAGGCCTGGTCGCGCGCGGAGCTCGTCCGGCTCATGGAGGCCGAGACCGACCGGTTCAGCCCGAACGTGGTGTTGCGGCCGCTCACCCAGGACTGGCTTCTCCCGACGGCTGCGTACGTGGGAGGACCGGGTGAGGTCGCCTATTTCGCACAGTACCGCACGGCATACGAGTGGGCCGGGCTGCCGATGCCGGTCGTCTATCCCAGGGCTTCCGTGTCCCTGGTGGAGAAGCGGATCCGACGCTCGATGGAGAAGCTGGGACGCGACGTGACGTCCTTTGCCGGCAACGTCGAGGCCCTCTTCTCGGAACTGGTCGTGGAGCAGCTCGACTTCGACCTGACCGCACGGTTCGGCGAGGCCACGGGGCACCTGCACGGGGCCGTCAACCTGTTGAAGAAGACGCTGGCCGACGTCGACCCCGGCCTGGTGAAGACCGCCGAGGCCACGCGGGCGGCCCTCGTCAAGGAGGTCGAGCGCCTGCAGGAGCGCGTCATCCGGTCGGAGCGCAGGCGACAGGAAGAGCTCCGGGCGCAGGTGGACAAGGTGGCCGGGGCGCTGTTCCCGAGCGGCGGATTCCAGGAGCGCACCATGACGCCGCTCTGGTTCCTGAACAAGTATGGCCCCGATTTCCTGGTCCGCCTGTCCGAACGACTGGACATCGGCTCCGGAATGCACCAGGTCGTGGACATCTGAGGGCGGCGCGCCGCACGGCGCCCCGGTCTGCGAGCAATTCACGGAAGCCCCGCGTAGTTTTTCAGTTTATCCGGTTCCGCGTCAACCAGGTGAATCGTCGATGGCCGAATACC
>JAHEEH010000375.1 GCA_024640835.1 Bacteroidota bacterium | reverse complement strand
CATGATCTTCGTCCGAAGCCGCAACGGCATCAGCCACAGCCCGGCCGAGTGGTCTTCGCCCGACGACCTCGTCGCGGGTGCCGACCTCCTGCTGCACAGCGTGCTGGAACTCGCGGGCAGGGCACCGTAACCCTCCGTCGACGGGTCAGACGAGCGCGCGGAGCACGAGACGGACGGCCACCGCGAACACCAGCAGCGCGAACACCCTTCGGAGCCACAGGGTGTTGATGCGGTGGGCCGTCGACACCCCGACCCGCGCGGCGGCCGCCGCCGCCACCGAGAGGATGAGGGCGGACACGACGTCCACGTAGCCGAGCGCCGTGGGCGGCACGGCAGCGCTCCACCCCGTGGCCACGTACGAAAGGACGCCCACCAGCGAGATGAAGACGATCGACGCGCTCGACGTCCCCACGGAGCGGTGCATCGGAAGACCCAGCAGTCGATTGTAGGCCGGCACGAGAACGATGCCGCCCCCGACGCCGACGGCGGCCGAAACGGCTCCGGCCAACGATCCCATGCCGGCGAGCAGCGGTCCGGAGCCTTTCGACGTCCGGGCCTCTCCCTCGACCTCCGGGGCGCGCGAGGACAGCATGCGGAGCCCGACCCACACGAGCACCGCCCCGAACGCGACCTGGAAGACCGTCGCGTCATACCACGGACGGGTGGTCACGAAGCGGGTCATCCCCAGTACCACGACCCCGCTCGAGAGTCCGGCGATCAGCGCCGTGTGCCAGTCCACGGCCCCCCTCCGGTGCTGTGCCCGGGCGCTCACGGCCGACGTCACGAGCGTGCCGAAGAGGCTCGAGCCGATCGTGAGCGGCGTGAGCACGGGGTCCGTAATGCCCTGGGCCTGAAGAAAGAAGAAGAGCACGGGCGCGAAGATCACCCCTCCCCCCAGGCCCACCAGACCGCCGATGAACCCTCCGGCGAGCCCGGCCGAAGCGAGTATCACGACCTCCATCCAGTCCATGGCCGTCACCGTGGCTTCAGCGTGGCTTCGTACCGGGTCCGGTCCCCCAGCAGCTCCAGGGCGCTCCGGAGCGCGGCGTCGCCGGAAAGGGACGACCGGACGAGATCGGTCGATCCCAGCAGCCGGGCGGCCGTCTCTTCGGAGAGTCGCCGGGCAATCCGCTCCCGCTCCCGATCGAAGGCTCCGTCCCGTTCGCGCCGGGCGGCACGCAGCAGATCATCCCAGGCCTGGCGGACCCCGGATGACCGATCCCCGGTCTCCAGGCCCCCGAGCGCCTGTTCGAAGGGCGTCCGGAACTCGAATCCGCGGCCCTCGAGCCATGCTCTGAACCCGTCCACCTCGTCGTCGCCCAGGTCCAGTCGCGAGCCGCCCCGCAACAGGGCCTCGAGATCCGACCCGCGTTCGGCGACGATCGTCCCGGCATAGAGAAAGAACGCGGCCTCCCGTTCGAGGGCCTGCTCCAGGGGTCCGACGACCGGCTCGGCAACGCCAACCTCCGGTTCGACTCCGTACCCCTCCCGTATCGTGCGGCCCGAGACGGTCCGGAACGACTCCGACGACGACGCGCCATGCGCCTCCAGCGCGTCCTTGCGAATTCCCCTTCCGCTCGGCGTGGTATACCGGGCCATCGTGACCTTGAGCATCGTGTTGTACGGAAGGTCACGGAACACCTGCACCAGGCCCTTCCCGAAGCTCGGCGTGCCGACGATGGCCGCGCGGTCGTGATCCTGAAGCGCCCCCGCGACGATCTCGCTCGCCGACGCGCTGTAGCCGTTCACGAGGACGGCCACCGGAATTTCAGCAATGACGGGATCACCCTCGGTGTGGTAGGCCCGATTGGACTCCGGGGCACGCCCGCGCGTCGATACCACGAGCGACCCTTTCGGCAGGAAGAGCTGCGACACGGCAATCGCCTGGCTGAGCAGCCCGCCGGGGTTGTTCCGGAGGTCCAGGACCACGGCCCGCACCGGTCCCGCGGTCTCCAGGGCCCGGTAGGCCTGGGCCAGTTCCGCGCCCGCGGCCTGGCCGAAACGGTCCAGTCGCAGGTAGACCACGTCGTCTTCGGGAGAGGGAAGGCGTTCCGCGAACGACACGTTCCGGGTGGTCTGCGGCTCGCGACGGAGTCGAAACGCCAGCTGCCCCGCCCCGTCCCGCTCGACCACCACGTCGACCACGGAGCCGGGTTCGCCCCGGAGCAATTCCTGGACGTCGGGCACGGACAGGCTGTCCACCACGGCGCCCCCCACGCTCACGACGACGTCTCCCGTCCTGACGCCCTGCCGGTACGCGCTGGCCGACTCGTCCGGGAGGAGCACCGTGATCCGCCCGTCACGGCGACCCAGGTTCAGTCCGACGTCGCCGAGCAGCCGTCGGCCCCGGAGATCGATCTGCACGTTGTCCGCCTCGTCCAGGAAGTCGGTCCAGGGGTCGAGCGTCCCCAGCATCGCGGTCATCCCGGTGCGCATGAAGCGCTCCGGGTCGATTCGGGTCATGTACGTCCCGACGAGCTCCTCGTAGACCGAGCCGAACAGCTCGAAATTCTTTCGCATCGCGTAGAAGTCGTCGTCCTCGGGGCCGGCCCCGCCCACCAGGAGCGAGCCGGAGAGCACGACGAGGAGCAGTACGGCCGTGGCGGAAAGTGCGCGCATGCGAGAGTCCCCGGTGAGTCTGCCCGTCAGACGCCGAGACCGGTCCTCGGTTCGTGCCGCCGTCCGGATCAGGTGAGCGCGCGTTCCAGGTCGCGCTCCCGCCGCCGGGTCACGACCGACGAAATCCGGATGGACAGCTCGTAGAGCAGCACGAGCGGCGTCGCCACGATGACCTGCGATACCGGATCCGGCGGAGTGAACAGGGCGCCCAGGAACAGGCAGATGATCAGGTTCCACTTCCGGAAGTTGCGCAGCCTCTCGGGGGTGGCGATACCGAGCTTCGCCAGGAAGTAGATCACCACCGGGAGCTCGAACAGGACCCCGGCCCCGAAGGACCACGCCGTGATCATCGAGAAGTACTTCGAGATGTCGAACTCG
>JAHEEH010000374.1 GCA_024640835.1 Bacteroidota bacterium | reverse complement strand
CGTGAGGCGATCGTCGCCTTCGCCTCCTCGGTCGTGCGCACGGCATCGAACGCGTTGTTGAGCAGGTTCAGCACCACGCGGCCCAGCTCCTGCGGCATGCCCATGATGGAGCCGGCGTCGGGAGCGAAGTCGCGGATCACCTCGGCCCTAAACCCATCGTCGCGTGCCCGCATCCCGTGCCAGGCCAGGTTCACATACTCTTCCAGGAACGCATTCACGTCGATCTTCTCCTGCTCGTAGGCGCCGCCACGAGCGTGCTGCATCATGGCGCGCACGATCGAATCAGCCCGCTTGCCGTGCTTGGCAATCTGGGTGGCATTCGCCTCGAGATCGGCCAGGGCTTTCTGAGCCGACTCCAGGTCGCCGGATGCCAGCGCCTCCCGCACCTCAGCCGCGATCTCGGCGTTCACTTCGGCGAAGTTGTTGACGAAATTGAGCGGGTTCTTGATTTCGTGCGCAATCCCGGCGGTGAGCGATCCAAGCGACGCCAGCTTTTCCTGCTGCACGAGCTGCTCCTTCGTCTGCTGCAGCTGGTTATAGGCCGTTTCGATCTCCTTCGCGTGCGAGAGCTCCTGCTCGCGCAGTTCTTCCTTCTGCCTCTGTGCGATCCGTGCCCGCTGGATCCGGTCGACTGCGACCACGCCGACCGCCAGGAAGGCGACGTAGAGCACGTATGCCCACAACGTGCGCCACCAGGGCGGCAACACGACGACCCGAAGAGCAGCTCCGTCGGCGTTCCACACGCCGTCGCTGTTGGCTGCGATCACGCGGAAGGAATACTCGCCGGGAGCCAGGCTCGTATAGACCGCCTCGCGCGCCTCCTCGGCATCGATCCAGTCACCCTGCAGTGGTTCGAGGCGGTACCGGACGCGGTTCGATTGGGGCCGTTTGAAGTGAAGGGCCGCGAACCGGAAGGTCGGCGAGTTCTGCCCGTAGGTCAGTCGGATTTCCTCGGTGTCAGACAGCGCCCGATCGAGCACGGCCCCTCGACCCGGCTTCACGACGGCATTGTTCAGCACGAGCTCGGTGAGCACGACGTCGGGCGGAGTTGAGTTCGAGCGAAGCTGGGTCGGAAAGAACGAGTTGAGTCCCTCGATTCCTCCGAAGAAGAGCTCGCCCGAGGGCGACATGGATGTAGCGCCGCCGTTGAACTCGAGGGACTGCAGCCCGTATTCGAGCCCGTAGGCCTGGAATCGCTCCGTCTCCCGGTCCAGGGAGAATATGCCCGAGTTCGTGGGAATCCAGATCGTACCCTCGGCGTCGAGCACCGGGTTGTAGACGTCAGGCGTGGTAAGCCCGTCGGACACCCCGTAGTGCCGAAACGTGCCCGAAACCGCGTCCAGGCGGCTTACCCCCCCACCGTAGGCTCCCACCCACAGGATGTTGGCGTCGTCCGGATCGGGCAACAGCCCTTGCGGCGTCATCCCGTTCCATGACGACCGATCCGTGGGATCGTGTTCGAAGGTCGTGAAGCGGTCGCTGTCCGAATCGTACATCACGATGGCGCTGGCGCGCCCGGGAATCGCCGCCGCCCACCAGAGCCGTCCCTTGAGGTCCATCGCGGGGAATCGGGGGTACGCCCCTGCGAGCCAGGACGGCGCGTCGGGCCGCTCGTCCACACGTTCAACTTGGTCGGTGCCGGCCCGTATCAGCGCAAGTCCCGTCAGCATGCTGACCCACGCGTTGCCGGCACGATCCTCCATCACGTAGCGCAGTACGCCGTCCCTTAGGGCGGCCGGGTCGTCGGGATCGGGCGTCCACGTCGTC
Organism: Bacteroidota bacterium; assembly: GCA_024640835.1. GTDB lineage: Bacteria > Bacteroidota > Rhodothermia > Rhodothermales > UBA10348 > JAHEEH01. Next base: position 1,246 of record JAHEEH010000374.1, on the reverse strand, counting down.
CGCGCTCCCGAATCGGGGTCATAACGCACCAGTCCACCGTCGGTCATGACCCACAGCCGGCCATCCCTCCCCTCCGTGATTCCCTCGATCACGTCATTCGGAAGTGTCCCGTTCGCCGTATTCAGGACCGGAACGAGGGATTGCGTCCTCTCGTCGTAACGGACGAGTCCGCCCCCTTCGCCCGTGCTACGGCTCGGGCGGGTTCCCCACCAGACTCGACCTTTCGTGTCCACCAGGAGCGGCGATCGGTCCACGGCGGATGTTCGCCACGCACGCGTCTGACCGGTTCGGCGATCGATCCGGTTGAGGAACCAGCCCTGCGACCCGTAGCGCGTATTGCGCGAGGCCGCCCAGATGACCGGGCTCCGGCTCGCGTCGACCGCCCAGACGACGAGACCTCGGAACGTATCCAGGCCGTCCCGCTCCTCGACGTAGCGCGAAAACCCGATGGCGGTCGGATCGAATCGCGATACGCCTGCCGTTCCAGTCGATACCCAGATGATCCCGGCACGGTCGGCGTACATCCCCATGACCGTGTTCGTCGGGAATGAATGCGGGTCCGTCGGGTCAGATCGGTACGTGGTCCGCGCGCCGGTCGTGCGGTCCAGACGCACGAGGCCCTCCCCGGTGCCTACCCAGAGCACGTTGGAATTCGACGGATCCGCGAGGACGCTGGTGACCCTTTCGCCGGATCCGTCGGTGACGTCCACGACCAGCCGTTCCCCGGTGGACAGGTTCTGCCTGACGAGCCCGGCAAAACTTCCGGCCCAGACGACATCCGGGTCGTCAGCGTCGAAGGCACCGTGGTTCAGAAACGATCCCTGGGTTGAGATCCGGTCAAACCGTGGCTGTTCCGGATCGAACCGGTAGACACCGGTGGAGCCGGCGACGATCAACCGGCCCTCCACATCCCGGATGATGCGGGTGGCGGAGCCGATCGCCCCGCCGTTCCATGGCCCCGTGCCGAAGCGCGTCACGCGACCGGACTCGATGTCCAGTCGCTGCACGCCACCAACCGGGTCGTTGTCCGACATTACCCACACGTGGTCGCCGTCGCGCATCAAGGCGAACGTCTGGCCAGCGAACAGCGCCGTGCTGTCACTGGGGTCCGGCCGATAATTCCGGGAAATCCGGCTCGACGGATCGAATCGGCTCACACTGCCGTCTTCGTACCCGAGCCAGAGCATCCCGTCATCATCCGGGATAATTGTGCGCACGTAGTCGTCAAGGATCGACGTGGAGTCGA
>JAHEEH010000027.1 GCA_024640835.1 Bacteroidota bacterium | reverse complement strand
GGCCTGGGCTTCGCCCAGTATTTCTGGAGCCCCGAACGGCGCACCGCGCACGATCGCCTGGCGGGCACCATTGTCGTGGACGAACGGGAGAGGACCCATGAATAGCACCGCGAACCGATTGAGGGACACCGTCCGGGAAGCCTCCAGGCGACTGCTGGCCATGTCCGACGACGACGCCCGCCGGCGCCCTGCGCCCGGAAAATGGTCTCCGATCGAAATCATCGGCCACCTGGTGGACTCGGCGTCGAACAACCACCAGCGGCTGGTCCGCGGGCTGTTCCGGGACGACTTCGTTTTCGAAGGCTACGACGCGGACGGCTGGGTGGACTCGCAGTATTACCGCGACGCGCCGTGGCCCGACCTGGTCGTGCTCTGGCGGGAGTTCAACTTCCACCTGGCCCGGGTCGTCGAGGGGACGCCCGCGGTGGAGCTCGAGAAGCCCCGCTTTCCGCACGCGCTGCACCGCATCGCCTGGCAGAAGCCCCCGGAGACCGAGCCCATCACGATTTCCTGGTTCTTCTCCGATTACCTGGGGCACCTGGAGCATCACCTCCGGCAGATCGCCGCAGACCTCGCCCCCGCGCGATGATCACCCGGGACTACCTGATGCGCCAGATCCAGCAGCTGGTGCAGGCGCTCTCGCTGGTCCTGTTCCACCGGCGGGAGCAGGCGCACGAGATGGCGCAGACGATACTCGAGAACGCGCTCGCCGACGTGACCGGCCTGTCGCTGGAGCGGATCCGGGCGCTGGGGTTCGGCGCCCTGCGGGCCCTGTGCTCGCCCGACGGGAAGCTCAGCGGCGAGCTGGCGGTCGGCATTGCGGACCTCCTGCGGGAAGATGACGATCCCGGATCGCGGGCGCGGGCGAGATGGCTTTACGAAGCCGCGCTGGAGTCGGGAGGCACGGTGCCGGCCGATGTCCACGATCGGATTGCAGCGCTCCCGATCGCGCCCCACTGAGCCTCCACGGCGGGCCTGCACCCGCGAACGGCACACCGCTCCGGACCTATATTCGTCGTGATCATCCTCGACCTTTCCCCCATGCGTATCCGCTTCGCCTCCGTCGCCTGCCTGCTCGTCGTCATGGGCGTTTCCGTCCCGACCCGTGCGCAGGAATCGCGCCTGCTCAGGCAGCCCGACCTGAGTGCCTCCCACATCGCGTTCACCTACGGATCCGACGTCTGGGTGGCGGACCGGAATGGAGGCGAGGCCCGCCGGATCACGAGCACGCCCGCCGTGGAGACCGATCCCCGGTTCTCTCCGGACGGACGGTGGATCGCGTTCACGTCGAACCGCGCGGGCACGCCCGCCGTGTACGTGGTGTCCGTGGACGGCGGTACGCCGACGCGACTCACCTGGTATCCCGCCGCAGCGTCGGTGCGCGGGTGGACCCCCGACGGAAGCCGGATTCTCTATTCGTCGTCCCGCGAAACCGCCCCTGCGGGGTACGGTCGCCTGTGGACGGTTTCCCCGTCCGGGGGCCCGTCCGAGCTGCTTCTGGCCCCGCGTGGTCACCGCGCGTCGTTTTCGCCGGACGGCCGCCGAATCGTCGTGGAGCCGATCTCGCGCTGGGACGTCGAGTGGCGCGATTACCGCGGCGGCCAGAACCAGCAGCTCATCCTGCTGGATCTCGACGACCTCGGGGAGACCCGCATTCCCGGCGACCGGACGACCGACATCGAGCCGGTCTGGATGGGGACGTCGATCTACTTCCTGTCCGACCGGGACTGGGCCATGAACGTGTGGTCCTATGATGTCGCGACGGGCGCCCTGGACCAGGTCACGCACTTCGACGGGGCCGAGGTCAAGTCCCTCTCCGGACACGACGGCACGCTGGTCATCGAGCAGGACGGCTGGATCCACACGCTGGACCCGTCGACCGGCCGCACGACGAAGCTCGCCATCACCGTACGGGGTGACTTCCCGTGGATGGAGGCCGGATGGGAGGACGTCAGCGATGACGCCGAATCGGCCGCGCTTTCGGCCTCGGGCCAGCGCGTGGCCTTCGAGGCACGCGGCGAGATTTTCACCGTGCCGGCCGAGAAGGGTGCTTCCCGGAATCTCACGCGGAGCGACGACGCGGCGGACCGGTCCCCGGTATGGTCCCCTGATGGCACGAGCGTCGCGTGGTTCTCGGATGCCGGCGGGGATGGATATGCCCTGATGATTGCCGGTCAGGACGGGCTGTCCGAGCCCAGGCGGATCGACATCGGCGAGTCGAAGCTCGGATGGGAGCCCGCGTGGTCCCCGGACGGGACCTACATCGCCTTCACGGACGACGACGTGAGGGTCCGTGTACTGAACGTCGAGTCGGGGGACATCCGGACGGTGGATGTCGGAGGCACGAACATGGAGCGGGGAGGCACGGGGCTCACGTGGTCCCACGACTCGAAGTGGCTCGCCTATGCGAAGAGCTCCTCCAACATGCTCGGGCGCATCGTGGTCTGGTCGGTCGAGACGGAAGAGGCCGCGCCGATTACCGACATGATGGCCGACGCCTCGGATCCGTCATGGGACCGGGACGGCCGACACCTGTACTTCCTGGCGTCGACGGACGTCGCCCTGGGTTCCGGCTGGGCGAACACGAGCGCCATGAAGGCCGATCCGAGCTATGCGGTCTACGTCTCCGTGCTGCGCGCTGACGATCCCACTCCTTTCCCGCCCGAGAGTGACGAGGAGCCCATCGAGGAGGAGGACGGAGACGAAGACCAGGATGCGGAAGCCGAAGAGGACGAAGACGCCGAGGCCGACGAGGACGAGGGTGTCCGGATCGATTTCGACGGCATCGAGCGACGGATCATGGCCCTGCCCATGCCGGTCGCCAACTACGGAACCACCGTCGCCGGGCCGGAGGGCAGCGTTTTCGTGACGGAATACGGAACGGACGGTCCCGGCGCGACGCTCCACAAGTTCGTTCTGGAGGACCGGGAGGCCACCGAGTTCGCGACGGGCGTCTCCCAGGTCTCGGTTTCGAGTGACGGCCAGAAGCTCCTCTTCCGCTCCGGTCCGCAGTGGCGGATCGTCGGGTCCGGCGCTCCGCCGCAGCCGGGCGACGGCGGACTGGACGTTTCCCTGCGCATGCGGCTCGACCGTTCGGCCGAGTGGCAGCAGATGTTCGACGAGGCCTGGCGCTACCAGCGGGACTACTTCTACGATCCCGGGATGCACGGGAACGACTGGGACGCGGTCTACGAGCGCTATGCACCGCTCGTCCCGTTCGTTCGCCATCGCGCCGATCTCAATTACATCCTCGACCAGACGAACGGCGAGCTCTCCGTCGGACACAGCTTCGTGTTCGGCGGCGACATGCCGGACGTGGAATCGACGAGCGTCGGCCTCCTGGGAGCCGACCTCACGCCGGACGGCGGCCGCTGGCGCATCGCGCGCATCTACACGTCCGAGAGCTGGAATCCGGGGTTGTCGGCGCCGCTGGACCGTCCGGGTATCGGGGTCGCGGAGGGTGACTACCTGGTCGGGGTGGACGGCGTCGAGCTGACGACGGGCGATGACCCCTATCGCCTGCTCGAGGGCACGGCCGGTCGCCAGACCGTGCTTCACATCAACGGCACCCCGTCGATGGACGGGGCCCGGACGGTGACCGTGGAGCCCATCGGCAACGAATACGGGCTCCGCCAGCGGGCCTGGGTGGAGGACAACCGGCGGAAGGTCGACGAGCTGTCCGGGGGCCGGCTGGCCTACGTCTGGATTCCGAACACCGGGGGGCCGGGCGTGGTCTCGTTCGACCGGTACTTCTTCGCCCAGCAGGACAGGCCGGCCGCGGTGATCGACGAGCGGTTCAACGGCGGCGGCCTGCTCGACGACTACATGGTCGATCTCATGACGCGCACCCTCCGTGCGGCCATCACGAACGAGGTGCCGAACGGACGACCCTTCCGGCTTCCCGCGGGAATCCTGGGACCGAAGGTGCTTCTGATCAACGAGATGGCCGGATCCGGCGGTGACTTCTTCCCGTGGGTGTTCCGGCACCAGGCGGCCGGTCCGCTCATCGGCAAGCGGACGTGGGGCGGCCTCGTCAAGTCCTCGGTCCACTACGCCCTGGTCGATGGCGGGGCGCTCACGGCCCCGGACAACGCCGTCTTCGATCCGGTCGCCGGGCGGTTCATCGCGGAGAACGAGGGCGTTCCGCCGGACATCGAGGTGGAAATCGACGCGCGCAGCGCCGCCGAAGGGCGTGACCCGCAGTTGGAGCGCGCCGTTCAGGAGGCCCTGCGCCTTCTGGAGGCGGCCGATCTTCCGGCCGTTCGAAAGCCCCCCTATCCGAGACCCTCGAGACGACCCGGAAACTGACGGGCATCATGGCCGATCTGTTCGAGCGACTCGCCACCCTCGGCATCGCGTACGATCGGGTGGACCACCCGCCCGTCTACACGGTCGACGAGGCAACCCGGCTGGTGCCGTCCATTCCTGGCGCACGCACCAAGAACCTGTTCGTGCGCGACAAGAAGGGAAAGCGGCATTTCCTGATCACCGTCGGGCACGAGAAGGAGGCGGACCTCAAGGCCCTCTCCCGGGTGGTGGGCGTTCCCAGCCTGAGCTTCGGGTCGGCGGAGCGGCTCGCCAGGCATCTCGGCATCCTGCCGGGCTCCGTGAGCCTGCTCGCCGTCGTGAACGACACGCGGGGAGCCGTAGAGGTCATCGTGGATCGTGAGCTCTGGCAGAGCGGGCGTATCCGGTGCCATCCCCTCGTGAACACCGCGACACTGTCGATCGCGCAGGAGGATCTCGCCCGCTTCCTCGACGACACCGGGCACGCGCCGCTGATCCTGGACGTCCCCGAACGCACCGGGGGATGACTGCCTCCGTGCGGCATACGGCCACGTTCATGCTGGCCCGTCCGGTGGACGAGGTCTTCCCGCTCTTCAGCCCGGAAGGAGAGCGGCTGTGGGTGCCGGGTTGGACCTATGTGAACGTGACGGGGACAACCCATCTGTCGGAGGGCTACGTCTTCCTGACCGAGAACCACGACCATGCGTCCGGGCAGGCCGTCTGGATCGTGAGCCGCTTCGATCCGGCCCTGTACCTGGTCGAGTTCTACAAGGTGGAACCCGGTGAGAAGGTGGGCACGGTGACGGTGCAGTGCCGTGAGGTCGCCGGCGGAACCACGGTCGAGGTCACGTACGCGTACCGGGCCATTTCGGGGCGAGGGCGGGCCTTCGTCGACGGATACACGGCGGAGGTCCACGAGGCGTTCATCGGGCAGTGGAAGACGCTGCTCGATCGCTACCTGGACCGGGACGCGTAGAGCCGGACGCATCCGAATGCCGGCTCGGCCGTACGGAACCACGTCTCGAAGAACGGTCGACCACCCCATGTCCAGATGTCTCCCCCTGCTCCTGCTCGTTGCCTCCTGTTCCGGCGTCCATCCGTCCTCGACCGAACGGATGGAAGACTGGCTGTCCCGTTCGTGGGAGCACAAGCTGATCTCGTCCGGCGACAACTTCCCGACCGTGAATCTGCGCCGAGAGCACCGGGCGGACGTGGCGCTCCTCCTCCACGCGGGATTCGAGCCGGATTCGATCGCTGCCCACTTCGGGTGGTCGGCCGACGAGCTGCAGGAGCGGCTCGACGCCCTCTCTGGCGCGGGCCTGCTCGACGCAACGCGTCACCGGCCCACCTTTCCCGTCCTGTCGGTACAGGACGTCCGGGACCATATGCCCGTTCCGGACGCGCTCATCGACGAGACCGTCGCGCTCATCGAAGGCCGGCTTCCCGAGGTGCAGGAGTTCTTGCAGTCGACGCCCGGCCTGCGGCGCCTGTCCTTCGAGGACGTCTCGCTGCTGATCCTGAGCGACGTGACCCTGGACAACTGGCAGATCAATGCCGTCGAGCGGGATTTCCTGGGCAGCGAGCGGCCCGAGCGTGACGGCAGGCGCTACTACTTCGCCCTGCAGGAGGACGCGCCGGACGATTCGACCGAAGCCTTCGGCATCTACGGCAACCAGTACCGTGGGATCGGCCCGTTCACGCTCGGCGTGTACGGCAACCGGCGTACCGGCAACCCCCTCAACTTCGCCACGCTCGACGCCGAAGGCCTGGAACGACTGTTCGGAGTCCGGCCGGACTCCGTATCGGTATTCAAGCAGGGGTTGCTGGACCTCCTCGTGCGGGCCTCCGGCGATCCGGACACCGCCATGCCGGACGAATACCGGACCGGTTTCGTAGCCCTCGGGTGGATGGACGGCTCCCGGATCGCAATCCCCGTGCTTCGGCCCGAAGACGAGGAAGCACTGGACGGCATCGCGGCGCTGTATGCGGACGACCTCGTAGCGCTGCTCCGACGGCACCGCTCCGAGTTGGTGGCCCGGTACGATGCCTCTCCCTACGCCGGAAGCGTATCGATCGAGGAATACCTCATCTGGTGGTACCACGTGTACTACACCGCCGTGACCGACCGGCTGGCTGCGGACGGTCTGCTGCACATACCGGAATCCGGGATCACGTCCTACGTGCTGGTGCCGGGAGACTGATCACCCGGACCGTCACCGGCGTGGCCGCAGTCCGGGAGATGTGCTTCCCCCGACCTATGAACGCAGCGCTACTTCCCCACGAGCCGGATCGCTCCGTTCTTCTCCATCACGCGCAGGTAGTCCATCAGGTCGGCGACCGGCAGCGGATCGTATTCCCCCGCGATGAAGTCGCGCAGCTGCATCACGGTCAGGCCGCGGCCCCAGATCTGGCGCAGCTCGCCCGCCATGTGGCTCGGCACCTTCGCCATCGCGGCCCGGTCCTCGGGACTCATGTCTCCTCCCCGGCCGAAACCGCGAAAACCGCCGAACCCACCTCCGCCCTCTGACGGTACCACCTCGACCACCGTGCCGGTGGCCGTGCGCTCCACGTCGGTGGGCCGCGGCTCGTCCGCCCGGACGCCGAGCACCCCGGCAGCGACCTTGTAGGAGGCCGTGACCTCCTGCAGCAGCTGCTCGGACCGCTTGCCGACGAGGTCCTGGAGCGGAGCGAGACGGCGGGCACCGGCTTCCGGATCGGCGAAGAGCCCGGCCGACGACGCGATCACCTCCTTCTCGATGCCGGCCTGGTGGCGGACGGCGTTCCTCGCCTCCTTGTAGGCCTCCACGAGCCCGGCGCCGTCCCTGGCGTCGGCCAGGTAGCCGAGCCCCTTGCGATGGCTCGCCCCGACGCGCTCGGTGCCGCGACCCAGGGACTCGTTGGCGATCCGGTACGCCATCGCATCATCTGCACCTGCAATAACGGCCATGGTCGCGATGCCCACGGTGGCGACGCGCTTGTGCTGCGTCGGATCCTGCTTGTCCGGCGTGTCCTGCGAGGTGTGGTACCACTTGTCGGGCCACGTAATCCACATGACGGCCGGGATGCCGTGCTGCATGAACGTGACGTGGTCACTCGCGCCGTAGTAGCTGTCGGTCATCGTGTAGAACGGGTCCCGGCTTCCGTTCGTGGAAACGACAGGCCATGTGAACCCGTACCCGTCGCCCCGGAAGCGCAGCCGCTCGCGGTTGCCCGCAGCGACGAATTCCATGACCGACTGGGCGACGTCGTTCAGGAAGGACGGCATCGAATCGGGCGTCCGGTGGAGGGTCCAGTAACTGCCCGCCGTCGAAAGCCGGATGCCCTCCATGTCGAAGTTCAGATTGGCGATCGCCCGCTGCTCGATGTCCGGGTGGGCGTTGAGCCAGGCGTTGGTGCCCGAGATCTCCGGGATCCACAGGAAGTGGATGTCGCGCTTCGGCTGCGGCAGCTGGCCGGCGGCGATGAGCTGCAGGTAGGCCCGGCCCATCTCGAGCGTGATCGCGACACCCGAGTTGTCGTCATTCGCCCCCTGCTTGATCATGCCCTCGAACAGGTGGCCGGAGACGAACAGGACCTGGTCGCTCGAGCCGTCGCCCGGAATCACCGCGTGCACGACCTCGAGCTCGCCGGGAAACGTGGTCGACTCGACGACCGAGCGCATCGTGACCTCCTCGCCGCCCGCGAGGCGCATCGAGAGCTCGCGGCCCATTCGCGGGGTGATCGACCACCCGAAGCCGCCGGACTTGCCCTCCTGGTCCTGTGCCTGGACGCTCTGCGACATCATGGCGTCGATCTCGCTGATCGGGTAGATGCCGGCGTAGCTGAGTACGCCGACGGCGCCCCGCTCGAAGACCGCCAGGCGCTGCATGGACGAGGCGCGTCCCGAACCGAGCACGATCTTGCCCGCCACGTCCTTGCCCTCGTAATCCTCGGGGCGCCCCCCGTCACCTACGTCCACGAGCTGGGCCGTGACGTCCCCGGTCACGGAACCCGATGCCAGGGCCACCGGGGTGTCGTAGATGTCGAACAGCTTGCGCGGGAGTGTCCCCAACATCCACAGCTGGCCGACCGTCGGCTGGTAGTCGGAGCCACGCCCGCTCTCGAACGTCTCGATTCCGACCTCCGAGTACCCGTACGACTGCGCCAGGCGCTCGACGACGAGCGTCTCGTGGAAGTGACCGTCCGCGTAGTCCGAAAGCGGATGCACGCGCTGATAGGGCACCTGCTCGAGCAGGTTGTGCATGGACCGCTCGCCCGAGGCCTCCTGGGCGATGGCGTTCATCTGGGTCCACGACAGGAGCGTGCGGTCCTCCCGGACCTGGGCGCGCACGGAAGGAGCGACCGCGAGCACGGTGAGCATCGCGGCGAGAAGAAGACGGCGGGTCCTCATGGCATGACCTGGTTGGATGATCGTAACGCTGCCGTACGGATCAAGAGGGCGTGCTCAGGGAGTAGCATGGGACACGCTCGGTTGCCCGAACGCGCAAACGTACGATGTTGGCGGGTCCGTTGCTGCCGAAGGTGTGGAAAGAATGTGTCCGAAGGATGGGATTTTCGTTCGTGGAGATCTCCGGCCCGACGAGCCTGCGACACGCGGGCCTGGACGGCGATCGACGAGCGGGGGTCCTCGCTCGTCCGGCATTGCCCGGTCTCGCTCCGACCGAGATGGGCTCCACTCCCGGTCCCTGCACCCTGCGGACCCTGCGCGCGTAGACAGACCTCCGGCTTCACCAGCCGGCCGCCGCCTCATGAATTGACTCCACGACGCCATGCGCCCGCTTCTCTTCCTCGCCGTGGCCGCCACGGCCTTCGCCTGCAGCGCTCCCGCACCCGACATCCCGGCAACGGCGGAAACGACCATCGATCTCGCCGAGGCGTACGCCACCGGAGCCCTCACGCCCTTCGCCCGGACCGTCACGTCCCTGGATGAGGGCGAGGTCCGCGGGGTCGCCATCGACTCGGTCCAGGCGACCGGCCTCGTCTGGCTCGACGGCGTCACCTTCGGGACCGGCGAGGTTTCCTTCCTCGTTCGCGGCCGCGACGTGCTGGGCGCGTCGTTCGTCGGCCTGGCGTTCGGTGGGGTGGACGATTCCACGTACGAGGCCGTCTACCTGCGGCCCTTCAACTTCAACGCGGACGACTCCACCCGGCACGCCCACGGAATCCAGTACATCGCGCACCCGGAGCATCCGTGGTTCGTGCTGCGCCAGCAGTACCCGGGCGAGTTCGAACACGCGGTATCCCCCGATCCGGCCGCCGACGCGTGGCAGACCGTGCGGCTCGCGATTTCCGCGGACAGCGTGCACGCGTGGGTCGGGGAGGGCGAGGCCGCCGATCTTGTCGTGAGGCGGCTCGTGCCGTCGCGGGAAGGTCGTGTCGCGCTCTGGATCGGCTTCGGCTCGCCGGGCGAGTTCGCGAGCGTGACGCTCAGACCCTCGGGGTGAGTTGCCCGGCCGTGGGGTAGATTGCCGGCTCATCCCACGCCAGGACGTCATGCTCTCCCGCCTCGCATGCGGACTCGTCGCCCTTGTGGCGACCACCGCCGCCGTCGCCGCCGCCCAGCCCCTGTCTCCCGTCGAGGAGCGGGTCGCCGGCCTGGTCTCCGCGTCCACCGGGGCGCAGATCGACTTCCTCGCCCGCACGGTCGACGTCAACAGCGGCACGCTCAACCCGGACGGCGTTCGGGCCGTCGGACGCCTGTATGCCGAGGCGTTCGAGGCCATCGGGTTCGACGTCGGGTGGGTCGAGCTTCCCGACAGTCTCCACCGGGGGCCGCATCTCTTCGCCCGCCACCCCGGGAGCGGAAACGGCAAGCGGATCCTGCTGATCGGCCACCTGGACACCGTCTTCGAGCCGGACGACGCGTTCCAGACGTTCGAGCGCTCGGACACCCTGGGACGTGGCCCGGGAGCGAACGACATGAAGGGCGGCAACGCCGTGATCCTGTACGCGCTGAAGGCGCTCCGCGACGCCGGCGCACTCGACGACGCGAGCGTCACGGTGGCGCTGACGGGGGACGAGGAGAAGCCGGGCCTTCCGACCAGCGTGAGCCGTGCCGCCCTCCGGCAGGCCGCGGACGAGAGCGACGTCGCGCTGGGGTTCGAGACCGCGACCGGGTTGTCGTGGGCCACCGTCGCCCGTCGCGGATCGTCGGGCTGGCGCCTCGAGGTAACCGGACGACAGGCCCATTCCTCCGGGATCTTCAGCCAGGGCACGGGGGCCGGCGCCATCTTCGAAGCCGCCCGCATCCTGGATGCCTTCTACAGCTACGTCCGGGGCGAGGAATACCTGACGTTCAATCCGGGCGTGATCCTGGGTGGCACGGACGTCGACTTCGACGACTCCGGGGAGCGGGGCACGGCGTTCGGGAAGTCCAACGTGGTGGCGAACACCGTCGTGGTGCGCGGCGGCCTCCGCTTCCTCACCGAGGAGCAGAAGGAGCGCGCCCGCGAGCGCATGCGAGAGATCGTGGAGACCGGCAACCTCCCGCAGACCTCCGCCCGCATCGTATTCAGCAACGGCTACCCGGCCATGCCGCCGACGGACGGCAACCTGGCTTTGCTCGGGGTACTGGACCAGGTGAGCCGCGACCTGGGACACGGGCCCGTCGAGG
>JAHEEH010000026.1 GCA_024640835.1 Bacteroidota bacterium | reverse complement strand
TCCGGGGTGCGCTTCCGAAGGCGCCGCGCGAGAATCCAGCCGGCTGCCAGCACCGCCAGAAGGACGAGCCATGGCCACCAGGCCCTGGGGAACTCGACGATCGGCGTGATGTCGAGGATGTCCTCGGCGTCTTCCGGAACCACCGATCGGATCGGAACCAGGAGGGGCATGCCCGCGACACGCAGCGTGTCGGACTCCGAGACCAGGCCCACGACGGGAAGGGCCCACGCCGTGTCGAGGGCGAACGTGGTGGCGCGGTATGCCACCGAGTCCAGCCTTCCCCCGTCGGGGAGCATGCGGGATCCGGCCGACAGCCGGGTGAGCAGCTCGAAATCGCCCGCGGTGCCGATGGCCTCGGCCGGCGCCTCCGCGCCGGAATCGTCCGGGAAAATCGCGCGGCGCGATCCGTCATGCGCCACGCCGAGGACGAGCTCCGTCCACTCGCCGACCCAGAGCGAGTCGGACTGCACGCGCACCGCGGCGACCTGGGCGGTGGCGGGTGCGGCGCACGCCACGACAAGCATGAACAGGACGATGAGGCGGGTCATGTCAGCGGGAACGGCGACGGTTTCGCTCTCGGAAGAACTGCACCAGGGGCTCCACGTAGTCCTCGTCCGTGCGCAGGCGCACGCGGTCTACCCGGAGACGCCTGAATACGGCCTCTGCGGACTGGTCCAGTTCGGCGGCGGCTTCGGCGAACGCCCGGCGGGTGTTCCGGGCTCCCGCATCGACGGTCATCGGGCGCCCGGTCTCCGCATCGATGAGATCGAGAAGACCGACGGGGGGGAGGTCCCGCTCCACGGGATCCATCAGGTGGAAGGCGACCGTGTCATGACGCCGGGATACCGCACGCAGGGCCGCTTCGTACCCGTGGGTCATCAAATCCGACAGCAGGAGCACGATGGATCGACGGTGAAGCACGTGGACCACGTGGTCGAGCGCGACCGTGAGATCGGTACGCCGCGAATGCACGTCGTGCGCGAACAGGTCCCGCACGAGGCGAAGCACGTGGCGACGTCCCTTCTTCGGCGGCACGAACAGCTCGATCTCGTCCGAGAACAGGATGAGTCCCACCTTGTCGTTGTTCTGCACCGCGCTGAAGGCGAGAACGGCACAGAGCTCGGCGGCCAGTTCGCGCTTGAAGCGGCCGCGGGCCCCGAAATCTCCGGATCCGGAGACATCCACCAGGAGCATCAGCGTCTGCTCTCGTTCCTCTTCGAAAATCTTTACGTAGGTCTCATCGTACCGTGCGGACACGTTCCAGTCGATGGCCCGGATGTCGTCACCGTACTGGTAGGGCCGCACCTCGGCGAACTCCATCCCCTGCCCCTTGAAGGCGGAATGGTACTCGCCGCCGAAAATATTCGAGACCAGACCCCGGGTCCGGATCTCGAGGCGACGGATCGTGGCGAAAAGCTCCTTTGGAATCATGCTGAATCGACCTGAATCGCTTATAACGCCGCGACCCGCGCCCATGTTGTCCGATCCTGAAACCAAAATACTTGTTGTGACGTATATTGTGGAAACGACACTATGACCTGGATCGCCACCGGGTCACGACAGGATCCGAAAACAACAGAAGAGACACCATGATGACCATTCTTCAGAACGCCGTATTCCCGGCCGCCCTGACGTTCGCCGCGCCCGGAGTTCCCCCCGGTCCCGACACCCTCGTCGTCGACGTTCCGACGTACTCGATCGACCTGGCGCATTCGAGCGTGGGTTTCCACGTTCGTCACCTCGGTATCACGAAGGTGAACGGCCGGTTCAACGAGTTCGAGTCTTCCGTCCACGTCGATCCGGACGACCTCTCGACCCTGGAAGCCAGCGCCGTGATCCAGGTAGGGTCCATCGATACGGGTGTCGAAAAGCGCGACGGGCACCTGAAGTCGGCGGACTTTTTCGACGCGGAAAACCATCCGACCATGACCTTCCGCAGTCGCGAGGTACGCCACATCGACGGCGACCGCTTCGAACTGGTGGGTGACCTCACCATCCGGGGCACGACGAGGGAGGTCGTGCTCGACGGACAATTCGTGGGCGCGGCTACGATGGGCGACAGCCGTCGCATCGCGATCGAAGCGTCCACCACGATCAATCGGTTCGACTACGGTCTTGTGTGGGATGCCGTCACGGAGATGGGCGGTCTCATCGTGTCGAAGGACGTGCTGATCCAACTCGAGATCCAGGCCATCCAGAATTGACGCCCGGTTCGTCCGGCGAGGGCGCGGTGCCGGTCATCCGGTGCCGCGCCTTTCGTATGTTCGGGATTCCCGCCACCAGATCCCGCGAGCATGTCCGTATCCGTCGGAGTCCTCGTCTTTCCCGGTTCGAACTGCGATCACGACGCGTACCACGTCGCGCGGCACGTACTGGGGCTCGACGCCCGATTCATCTGGCACAAGGAGCACGACCTGGGCGACGTGGACCTGGTCATCGTGCCGGGCGGTTTCTCGTACGGGGACTACCTCCGGTCAGGCGCGATCGCGCGATTCAGCCCGATCATGCGGGAGGTGGTGCGGTTCGCCGGGGATGGAGGGCTCGTGCTGGGCATCTGCAACGGATTCCAGATCCTGTGCGAGAGCGGGCTCCTTCCCGGGGCCCTGATGCGCAATGCGTCGCTTCGATTCGTCTGCCGGCAGGTGCACCTGCACGTGGAAACGGACGCCACGCCGTTCACGCGCGGGCTGAAGGGGCGCGTCCTGCGGATCCCGATCGCCCACGGAGACGGGAACTACTACGCGGATCCGGACACCCTGGACCGGCTGGAGCAGGAGGACCGGATCGTGTTTCGTTACGCGGACTCCGATGGCAACGTGGTGGAGACGGCCAATCCCAACGGCTCGATCCGGAACGTCGCGGGTGTGCTGTCGGAGGGTCGTAACGTGCTGGGGATGATGCCCCACCCGGAGCGCTGCGCGGAGTCGATCCTCGGGCAACCCGACGGGCTGCGCCTTTTCGAGTCGGCGCTGGAGCACCTGGCGGGCATCCCGGCCTGAGCACGGGCCCTCGGCCGGTGCGGAGCGAGCCTCAGTCGGATCCCGACAGCACGGCCTTCATGTACTCGCGACGCATGGTCGCGATGGCCGAGATCGAGATGCCTTTCGGGCAGACGGCTTCGCACTCCGCGTGGTTGGAACAGTCGCCGAACCCTTCGGCCTCCATCGTTTCGACCATGCTGCGCACACGCCGACGCCGCTCGGGGTGGCCCTGCGGCAGGTGGGCGAACTGCGCCACCTTCGCCGCGGTGAACAGGGAAGCCGAGGCATTCGGGCAGGCCGCAACGGACGCTCCGCACCCGATGCACGACGCGTAGTCCATGGCCAGCTCCGCGTCCACCTTGCTGATGAGGACGGCGTTGGCGTCCGGTGCGTTGCCCGTCGAAACGGAGACGTATCCACCCGCGGCCATGATCCGGTCGAACGCCGAACGATCGACCACGAGGTCGCGGATCAGCGGGAACGCCGTGGCCCTCCAGGGCTCGACCACGATCGTGTCGCCGTCCCCGTAGTGGCGCATGTGCAGCTGGCACACGGCCGTCCGCTTCTGCGGACCATGGGCCACACCGTTGACCACCAGTCCACAGGAGCCACAGATGCCTTCGCGGCAATCGTGGTCGAACTCCACGGGCTCCTTGCCCTCCTTGATGAGCTGCTCGTTCAGGACGTCGAGCAGCTCCAGGAACGACATGTGGGGATTGGCCTCCTCCACCGCATAGGTCTCGAAGCGACCGGGTGCGTCGGGGCCCGCCTGGCGCCAGATCTTGAGGTTTATGCGCATCGAATGTGCCATGACTGCCTGGTACTTGTGCCGCCGGGGCGTCCTACTTGTAGCTGCGGGTGGTGAGCTCGACGTTCTCGAATGCGAGCGGCTCCTTGTGCATCGTGGGTTTCCGGATATCGTCCGGGTTGTGCTGCCACGCCGAGACGAACGTGAAGTCCTTGTCGTTGCGGAGGGCCTCCCCGTCCTCGCTCTGGAATTCCTCGCGGAAGTGCCCGCCGCAGGATTCCTCGCGAATGAGGGCGTCCCGGGCCATCAGTTCTCCGAGTTCCAGGAAGTCGGCGACCCGCCCCGCGAACTCGAGATTCTTGTTGTACGTCGTCGGTTCGCCGGGCACGAACACGTCCTGCCAGAACTGGTCGCGCAGGGCGGCGATCTCGTCGACGGCGATCCGGAGACCGTCGGCCGTCCTCGACATGCCGACGTTGTCCCACATGATCCGACCGAGATCCCGGTGGAACTCGGTGACCGTGCGGTTGCCCTTGATCGTGAGCAGCTTCTGGATGCGCCCGCGCGCCTCGCTTTCGGCCGCTTCGAAGGCGTCGTGCGCGGTGGATGCCGCCTCGATCCTGGAGCCGGCGATGTAGTGGCCGAGCGAGTAGGGGATCACGAAGTACCCGTCGGCGAGACCCTGCATCAGAGCGGACGCTCCAAGGCGGTTTCCTCCGTGGTCGGAGAAATTCGCCTCCCCGAGCACGAACAGCCCGGGAATGGTGGACTGGAGCTCGTAGTCGACCCAGAGGCCGCCCATCGTATAGTGGACGGCGGGGTAGATGCGCATCGGGACCTGGTACGGGTTCTCTCCCGTGATGCGCTCGTACATCTCGAAAAGGTTGCCGTAGCGCTCCTCGATGACGTTCCGTCCCAGCCGCTGGATGGAGTCGGCGAAGTCCAGGTACACGGCGAGCTGCGTTTCGCCCACGCCCCGCCCTTCGTCGCAGACGTACTTCGAGTTCCGGCTGGCCACGTCACGCGGGACCAGGTTGCCGAAGCTCGGGTAGCGCCGTTCCAGGAAGTAATCCCGTTCCTCTTCGGGGATCTCGGTCGGCCTGCGGGAATCGCCGGGCTGCTTGGGTACCCAGACCCGTCCGTCATTTCGAAGGCTCTCGCTCATGAGCGTGAGCTTCGACTGGTACTCTCCGGAAACCGGGATGCATGTCGGGTGGATCTGCGTGAAGCAGGGATTGCCGAAATAGGCTCCCCGCCGGTAGGCGCGCCACGCCGCCGTGACGTTGCAGTTCTTCGCGTTCGTGGACAGGTAGTAGACGTTGCCGTATCCGCCCGTGCAGAGCAGGACGGCATCGCCCAGATGGCGCTCGATCTCACCGGTGACCAGGTTGCGCGTGATGATGCCGCGAGCCCGACCGTCGATCACGACCAGGTCCAGCATCTCGCTCCGCGTATGCATCTGGATCTTGCCCTTGGCCACCTGCCGGCTCATGGCCGCGTAGGCACCGAGCAGCAACTGCTGTCCCGTCTGTCCGCGGGCGTAGAAGGTCCGCTCGACCTGGGCCCCGCCGAACGAGCGGTTCGCCAGCAGGCCCCCGTACTCCCGCGCGAACGGCACGCCCTGGGCGACGCACTGGTCGATGATGTTGTTGCTGACCTGGGCCAGGCGGTAGACGTTCGCCTCGCGGGAGCGGTAGTCTCCACCCTTGATCGTGTCGTAGAACAGCCTCCAGATCGTGTCCCCGTCGTTGGGGTAGTTCTTGGCGGCGTTGATGCCGCCCTGCGCGGCGATGGAGTGGGCGCGCCGGGCGGAATCCAGGATCGTGAACGCCTTCACGTTGTAGCCGAGCTCGGCCAGCGTGGCGGCCGCCGATCCGCCGGCCAAACCGGTGCCCACGACCAGGATCGTGTGCTTCCGCTTGTTGGCCGGATTGACCAGCTTGATCGAGTTCTTGTAGTTGTCCCACTTGTCCTGCAGGCGACCGGCGGGAATCTTGGCGTCTAGTACGGGAGCCATGACGGGTACGTCTTGAATGCGTGCGTCGTCGGAAAGCGCGGGGCCGTCAGACAAACTGGAAGAAGATGGCCAGCGGGAGCACCAGGAATCCGATCCCGATCGCGATACCGACCAGGGTACCGGCTCCGTATACGGCCGGCGTGGCGGCTGGCCGAACGGCGCCGAGCGACTGGAACGCACTCCACACGCCGTGGCGGAGGTGGACCGCCAGCAGGAGCATGACGGCCGGGTACCCGATCCCGTACAGCGGGGTCGCGAACCTCTCACGGACCAGGAGGGCGATATCACGGATGACCCCGACCCCGTCGTACGGGGGCGAGTCGTAATACGTGCCGTACTTGAAGGAGACCAGGTGCCAGACGGTGAAGGCCAGCACGATGACCCCCGTCAGGACCATGCTCCGGGAACTCACGGTCTGGCGGCTCGGGCCGCCGGCCGTGCGGTACGTGTCGTACGGGCGCGGTCTCGCCCGGCGCTTTCCGAGCCAGATGTTGACACCAATCGAGAGATGCAGCAGGAAGATCAGCAGCAGCACGATCTCGATTGCATAAAAGAGGAGGCCCAGTTGGTGGGTCAGGAAGTGGGAGTACCGGTTGTACGCCTCACCGGTCTCGTCCGCGAAGAAGGCGAGGTTGCCGGTCATGTGCACGAGGACGAACAGGGTCAGTGCGATACCGGTGATGCCGGTCACCACTTTCTTCCCGACCGGACTGTGGTACAGTTTGGTCAGCATGGCGCTGCGTTCGGGCTTTGCGTCGGGGTGAATTCCCTTCGTGAGGGTCCGTGCGGTTTCGTGCAGTGACACGGAACCGCTTCCGGGCCCACGAAAAGTAACGTTCACTCTTTCAGGCGGAATCCGGCAGGTGTGCAGGTCGGGTGAATTCCTGCACCACGGGCACGGGATCATTTCGCCCCGGTAGCGGATTAACCGGACGCATCGGTGCCGGACCCGTTACTCCGGGCCCCGTTCCGACCGGACTTGAGATTCAGACCGGACTCCCCGGCACCCCGACCGGGTGCACTATTGATGATCCCGTACCGCACCAAGGCGTCCGTCGACCATGGAGGGACCGATCCGAGCTGGATCGGCCGCCTGCTGTCGGCCATCGTGCACGGGGTGGGGCTTTTCCGGTCCCGACGCCACCCATTGTCCACTCCGATCGGAGTCTGGTCCCTCGTGGACGCGGACCCCCGATCCGGCCGTCCGAAGCCGAAGGGCACGTCGCCTACCCCCGCGGTCGCGACCCGACCGGCCGGACCATCCCATCCCTTCAGCGCACGGATTCGAATCCGACGGATTCTCGTTCTCCCGCGCCGCCGGCCCATCGCGAAGCGATTCGCGGCCAGGGCGGTTGCCGAGCTCGGCCCAGATCTGTGCAGCCCGCCCGGTCCGGTCATCGGACCGACCGCGAGCCGCACACGGCCGGCCAGGGTCGACGGAAGACTCCGTGCCGCTACTGCCACTCCATGTCCAAAGAAATCGTCATCAACACCGACAGTCAGAAAACCCGTATCGCCATTGTCGAGAACGGGTCGCTGGCCGAGTTATTCATCGAGACCGAGGAGTACGAGCGGACCATCGGCAACATCTTCCTGGGTCGGATCCGCCGCATCATGCCCAGCATCCAGGCCGCTTTCGTCGATGTCGGCCAGAAGCAGGATGCTTTTCTCCACTACTCGGACCTCGCGGACAACCTCGCCGACTGGCTGAGATTCGTCCAGGAGAGCAATCCCCGGATCGGCGAGTTCACGCCGCAGCAGATCCACAGGGCAAAGGGTCGCAAACGCCGCCGCCCGCAGCACGACCGCCGGCGAGTCCAGCACGCGGACCGGGAGGAGGGCGATGCGTCCGTCGAGGAAGAGAAGGCGCGACCACTTCCGGACGCCCGCGCCAGGGGACGGCGTCGCTCGGCCCAGCGTCGCCGGGGATCGGGCGGACAGAAGGAATCCCCCGAAGCCGCGCCCGTGCCGTTCAAGTCCTCGCGGTCCAACGGGGATCTTCCCCCTTCGGCGCTCCTGCGGAAGGACCAGCCCATCCTGGTCAAGATCAGCAAGGAGCCCATCGCGGCGAAGGGCAGTCGCATCACGACCGACATTTCGCTCGCCGGTCGGTTCCTCGTGCTGGTCCCGATGGCCGACTACGTGGCGGTCTCCAAGAAGATTTCCTCGTTCAAGGAGCGTCGCCGCCTGCGGGCCCTCGCCAGGATGCTGGTCCCCGAGGGCTTCGGAGTGATCGTCCGGACGGTCGCGGACGGTCAGAACGCGAAGACGCTGGACACCGATCTCCGCCTGCTCATCGACCGCTGGCGCAAGATCGAGAAGCGGCTGGCCGAGAAGCCCGTACCCCCCGCGGTCGTGCACCACGACGTGAACATGGTGTCCTCGATCATCCGGGACCTGTTTTCCGACAACTACGAGAGGATCCTCATCGACAGCCCCAGATTGTTCAAGAACGTGAAGAGCTACGTACAGGCCGTGGCGCCGGACATGGTCGGCGCCGTAAAGCTTCACGAATCGCAGGAGCCCGTCTTTCGGACGGCAGGCATCGACAAGAAGGTGGCCGAAGCCTTCGAGAAACGCGTCAACATGCCTTCGGGCGGCTACCTGTTCTTCGAGCAGACGGAGGCCATGCACGTCATCGACGTGAACTCGGGCCGGGCCGGGAAGGGGATGTCGCAGGAGGACAGCTCGCTGAAGGTGAATCTCGAGGCGGCGCGGATCATCGCCCGGCAGATCCGGATCCGCGACCTCGGAGGGATCATCGTCGTCGACTTCATCGACATGCGCGACGAACGTTCCCGTAGGAAGGTGCTCGAGGAGCTCAAGCGGGAATTCCGCAGGGATCGCGCGGTCACCAAGCTCCTGCCGATGAGCGACTTCGGCCTGATCCAGATCACGCGGCAGCGTCTGAGACCCAGCATCACCACCACGTTCGCGGATTCCCAGGGCGGAACGAACGGCGAGGGGGTGCCCGCCGAGGTGGAGCCGCCGCGGCAGGTGCCATCGGCGCGGCCCGAGCCGCCCCGGCCGGTTCGCTCTGCTGGGACGGGGAGCACGCTGACCCCCGATGAGCTCATCCACGCGCTCGACGAGTGGATTCGGGCCTACCGGGGATCCGGGAGAAAGGAAGAGGTACGTCTCCAGGTGCACCCCTTCGTGGCGGCGTTCCTCAACCGCCGGGTTCCGGGTCAGACCACCCGCTGGTTCATCCGGTTCATGCAGCGGGTCAGGATCGAATCGGTCCCCACCATGGACCCCCTCGCGTACCGGTTCCTGGACCGAAAGTCCGGAAACGATCTCACGGTCCTGCCGAAGTCCGAGGCGGTGGCCGGCGATTCCGGGACCGCCCCTTCCGCGGGTTCGGGGGAGCGCGAGCCTTCCCGGTCCCGCGGACAGCGGCGCTCCGGCGGGGGAGGTCGAGGCGGTCGCCGTGACGAGGCCAGGGGTGATTCGGGGAGGTCGGCGCAGGAACGGGGCTCGGATGCGCGCCCCGACGAGCGGCGCTCCCAGGCACGCCCGTCGAACGAGAAGGGCTCCGGGGGGCGGGAGGACAGTCGTCGGCGCGGATCGTCCCGTGGGGATTCGGCGCCGAAGGGCGAGGGATCCGATCGAAGCTCCCGTGGGGATACGTCCCAGAAGGGCGACCCGGAGGCCGGCCGATCGCGGTCGAAGACTCCTCGCCGGTCCGGCGGATCGGGAGGAGGCCGTTCTCGCGGAGGCGGATCGGGATCCACTCCGAAGGAGGTCGAGGCTCAGGAGGGTCCGTCGGGTGACCATCCGAAGCCCGAGACGGAGACCCCGCGTCGGTCCGGCCGGCGCCGTGGCAGCCGGGGAGGGCGCGGACGCTCCAGACGAGGCACTTCCGGAGACGGCAAGGACCCCTCGGGAAGCAGTGATTCCACTCCCGGCGGGGGAGACGACTGAGACCCCGCCGCCCGGTCCGATGCCCATTCGAAGCACACTTGTCGGCCTGGTGATCCTCGGCGCGTCGACGTCGTCGGTTGCCCAGCCGGGGCCGTGGAGCCGGCCCCCGGACGCCGCGGTGTCGGCAGGAGTGGCCGTCGTTCACTTTGGTCCCGACGACCCGGAGATCCCGTCCTGGTTCGAGGTTTCCGGTGTGGCCCCGACCATCGCCTTCACGCAGCCCGGCATGTCCGTCGTGCTCATGCGGGCCACGGATCGGGCGATACTCGACGGCGCGCCGTCGAGCCTCTCCCTGGTGGACGCGACGGTCCTCGTGTACAACGATCTGCGCCTGTTCGGCCCGCCCGTACGGAACGGCATCGAGGCGCTGGTGCCGATCGCGATCACCACGACCTGGAGACGGATAGAGCAGACCCGCGACGACGTCACGTTGTCGCTCTTCGAATACCAGACGCTCGGCCTCGGCACCGGCATAGGAGCGCGTTCGATCCGTCGGCGGTGGATCGCGGAGGCGCGGGCAACGCCGTCCATCGGTCTGGCCACGCGCTCGTTCGGCGGGTCGGTCGGCTTCACCTGGGGGATCGATGCCGGACTATGGGTCAACACGGGACCGCTCGTCGGTCCCGTGGGGCTGTCCGTGGGCTACGGTTTCTCGTGGAAGCGGTGGCGCGTCGGCGGTCCGGAGGCGGTGGCGGTGGCGGGTGCGGGGAGGTTCAACTACACCGGTCACGAGCATGCGGTCCGGCTGGGTTTCAGCTGGTAGCCGGGCGTGCGGCGGTCCGTACATTGAACCCGAATTGAACGATCCGAATCCGGCATGAAGACGCAGCAGGTAGTGCGCGAACTGGAGGACGCGGCGCGGGCGCTGGGCGTGATCGTGAGACGGGAGCGGGGCAGCTTCCGGGGCGGTACCTGTACACGGAATGATGAAGAGCTGCTCATGCTGAACAAGAACCACCCGCCGGAGGTCCACCTGGCCATCCTGGCGGAAGCGCTGCGGAGCCTGCCGGTGGACACCGTGTTCATCAGGCCGGCGGCGCGGAGGGCGCTCGAGGACGCATGGGCGCGCGGGATCGATGTGGAAATCGGCGATGAGGATGACGATTGAAGGGAGGGACGTGAGGGCGACGCTGCTCGGCACAGGTACCTCCACGGGTGTTCCCGTCATCGGCTGCGGATGCCGCGTGTGCACGTCACCCGACCCGAGGGATCGCCGGCTCAGATGCTCGTGCATGGTGCGCGCCGGCGGGGTGGCGCTGCTCGTCGATGCCGGCCCCGATTTCCGATTCCAGGCCATGCGTGCCGGAATCCGGGAG
>JAHEEH010000373.1 GCA_024640835.1 Bacteroidota bacterium | reverse complement strand
CTCAGTACGCCCCGTAGACGCTGCCTGATGGGTCCTCCGGTGAAGACATCCGCAGAGGTCGGGTACGGGCATGCGATTCGTCTCGGGAATGGTGCTGGCCGTCCTGTTGGCCGGCTGTATCGTGGATATCGACCTTGACGACGACACACGGACCATCAGGGGATCGGGAGTCACGGCGTCCGTGGAGAAGTCGCTCCGCTCATTCGATTCCGTCGCGTTCGCGACCTCGGGGACGCTGACGATCGTGTTCGGTGCCGAGGAATCGATCCGGATCGAAACGGACGACAACCTCCTCGGCCACATCGAGACCTTCGTGCGCGAGGGCACGCTCCACATCGAAGTCGAGGATGGCATCGACATCCGGCCGCACGCAGGGATACGGATCCTGGTGACGGTGCGGGACCTGGACGGGGTATCCATTCTGGGGAGTGGCAACATCGAGTTCGGCGACGTCGAGCGCGAGCACCTGGCCATTGCCATCCTGGGGTCCGGTGACGTCCGGATCGCGTCGCTGACGGCATCATCCGTGGAAATCTCCATCGCCGGATCCGGAAACGTCCAGATGGCCGGGTCCGCCGCGGCCCTCGAGATCGCGGTCAGTGGAAGCGGCAGTGTTCTCGGTCGCCACTTCGATTCGCAGACGGCGACGATTGCCGTACTTGGAAGCGGATCCGCCACGATCTGCGTTTCGGGGCAACTGGAGGTCTCCATCCTCGGATCGGGGTCCGTGCATTACTTCGGTGACCCGTCCGTCCAATCGACCATTCTCGGGTCGGGACACGTCGTCCGCGAGGGAGACTGATCGTCGCCCGGTCTTTTTCTTTTTACATATTGTAAAGCCATATTGACGCGGGCCGACCGGAAGACTACATTCGGTTTGTTCGGTGGACATACTGTCTAACGAACAATCCTCGCTACCCCC
Source organism: Bacteroidota bacterium (assembly GCA_024640835.1). Lineage (GTDB taxonomy): Bacteria > Bacteroidota > Rhodothermia > Rhodothermales > UBA10348 > JAHEEH01. Next base: position 2,125 of record JAHEEH010000373.1, on the reverse strand, counting down.
AACCCATCACCCGAGACCATCATGTCCTCCAGATGCACCGCGACCCTGGTCGCGTTCCTCCTGGTGGCCGGCACCGTCGCCGCCATCCCCGATCACCCGACGACCACGAAGGAGTGCACCACGGTGCTCGACGCGGAAGTGTGCACGTGGGTCGTCACGGAGAACGGGCGCCCGACCGAGATCGGCGCCACGATCCCCATGTCCCTCGTCCTGTCGGTCCCTCCCCATGCGGAAATGACCTGGCCGCCCAGGGAGCTCGCGAGCGTTCGTCTGCCAGAAGCCGCGCGGAATGCGCTCGGCATCGACCACCTGGGAGTGAACTGGGAGGCCCACGGCCATCCGCCCTCCACCTTCATGACACCCCATTTCGACTTCCATTTCTACAGCATCACGAACGAGGCGGTCGGGGCGATCGACTGCTCGGACCTGTCCAAGCCGCGCGGGGTGCCCGAGGGCTATACGCTCCCGGACATCGAGATTCCCGACATGGGGACGCTCGTCGGTCTGTGTGTGCCCCTCATGGGGATGCACGCCCTTCCCGAGGCCGACATGCAGGCGACGGACGCCTTCGACGCCAGCATGATCGTCGGCTTCTACCACGGTGAGCCGATCTTCTTCGAGCCCATGATCGCACAATCGATGCTTCTCGAGAGGAAGAGCTTCAACCTTCCCATGCCGACCGTCGGCGACCTGCCCGAGGGCGTCCACTACCCCCGCGAGTTCCAAGCGCAGTACGATGCGCGGACTGAGCAGTACCGGTTCGTCTTCTCGAGATTCGACACCTGACACGATGGGCGACGAGCAGCAGACGCGTCGGTACCGGAAACGGAAGCGCGCGATACTGGAGGCGGAGACCAGGCAGCGGATTACCGAGGTGGTTGTCGATCTGCACGGGACGGTCGGGCCGGCGAACACGACGGTAACGGCAATTGCGGAACGCGCCGGTGTGAGTCGGATGACGGTGTACAACCACTTCCCCGACGACGAAGCGCTCTTCGCCGCCTGCAGCAGCCACTGGTTCGCGCGCCATCCCTTCCCCGATCCGGACACCTGGATCGAAATATCCGATCCGGCCGCGCGCCTGCTGCTCGGTCTCGGGCAGGTTTACCGCTGGTATCGCGGTTCGGGAGACATGATGGACAACGTCCTCCGTGACGCCCCCCTGGTACCGGCGGTCGGCCATATCATGGACGCCGCATGGTGGCCGTTCGTCGACCGGATGGCAGATGCCCTGGCCGAGGGATGGCTACCGCCCGGCGATGATCGGCTCGCAGCGATCCGCACGGTCCTCGACTTCCGGACGTGGCGGATCCTGGCCGGGTCGGGGCTCGACGATGGTCGCGCAAGCACTCTTGCCGTGAGGATGGTTCATTGCGGGAACGCGTCATGAGCAGCTGGCTCGGATCGACAGCGGATGATTGTCGAGCGGTTGACCGAAACGGACGGTTCAGCTACACTTGGCCTTGAATCGATACGCTCGTCCACTGGCCCCCTCCGAACAGACGAGCCCTCATGAGCCGGGGTACGACGGCCCGCGCGTCGTGTCAGGCTCCTCGGGATACCCAGACACCAATCGGCGGCCGAGCCGCCCCCCTGATCATGTACCTGGTAAGAGAAGTGCTCCACTGCCGGCCCGGGAAGGTCGGCGCGCTCGTCGAGATGTTCAAAAGGATGGGCGAGGTCATGCGAGACAAGGGCTACGAGCCGTTTCGCCTCTTCACCGACGTCAGTGGCGAACAGTTCTGGACCCTGGTCCTGGAAAGTGAGTCCGCCAGCCTGACCGAATTCCAGTCCATGGAGGCCGATGTCCTGTCGGACGAACGAGCCCGTGCGATCATGTCGGGCTACCACGACCTGGTGCAGAACGGCCGGCGGGAGATCTTCAAGGTCGTGGAATAGTGCGAACGCGGGGACTTGTCCTGCTCTTCGGAGCGCCTACCGCCCTCAATGCGTTTGCCTGCCTGGCGGCCATTCCCTGGTTAGACGATCGGGGTGTCTTCCCGATCGAGGTCACCTGCTTTCTGTGTGTAGGCCTACTGGTCCTGGTTCCCATGTTCACGGGCGCCCTCGTGCTGACGGCCCGGGAAATCGGCTCTTCGCGCCCGGCGGATATCCGGGCCCGCAT
>JAHEEH010000372.1 GCA_024640835.1 Bacteroidota bacterium | reverse complement strand
TTGTCGGCTTCGTTCACGCGGAGCGCGCGTCCGTTGTGTTCCACGCCGTCGAGAGCGCTGATGGCGGCATTTGCGCCGGCATCATCCATCTCGATGAAACCAAAACCGCGGGAGCGTCCGGTTTCACGGTCCTTGACCACGGTGCAGGATTCGACCGTGCCGTGCTCGGCAAACAGGTCCTTGAGTTCGTCTTCCGTGGTGCTCCACGAGAAGTTTCCTACGAAGATCTTCTTCATTGCGTATCGCGAAAATGAGGGGCGGTGAGCCCGCGCCCTGGCTGTGTTCTCGCGATAGATTCGCGGAGCGACCAGGATGAAGGGGGTGAAATCGCGGAATATGGTTCGGGTTCCGCGATTCGCAAATAAATCGCAGGGACAGCGGAATCGAACGGGGGCCTCCACCTCGAACCGATGCGTTCACGTCAGCATGCGACCGGTCGACCCGTCGAAGCCGATTCGTAGAGGGCGTCGATGATCCTCATCAGGGCGAGCGCCTGGTCCGGGGTGTTGAGGGGCTCTTCTTTTCCCTCGATCGCCAGGACGAAGTTGGCCGCCGATCGTATCCGCCCCATGTCCTCGCAGGCCTCCACGACCACCGTGCTGTTGAGGGCCTTGCCTCCCTGCTGCGTATAGAGCTCGCACGTGTCGAGCGCGGTCTCGTCGAGCCCATCCCGACCGAACAGGCGCTGGACCTTTCCGCCTGCCCGGGTGCCCTGGAACGTGACCGAGACTTCCTCCCGCTCGACCATCTCCGCCCACGACACCTGCAGGCTCAGGATCTGACCGGTCCTGAACGTGACGAACCCGTGCGCGGCCGACTCCACGTCCATGACGCCCCCCTCGACGTCCGGAATACCCCACGGCCCCTTGAACGCCTTGTCCGTTATGAAATCGTCGAACGTCTGGCCCAGTACGTGCGCCGGTTCGGGGTTTCCCATGAGGTACAGCGCGAGATCGACCATGTGCAGCAGATCGATCAGCGGCCCACCGCCCGACAGCGAGCGGTTCGTGAACCAGCCCCCAAAACCCGGGATACCGGTGCGGCGGATCCACCGGGCCTGCGCCGAATTGATGCGGCCCACGGTGCCGTCCGCAACGAAGCCCTTCATGGCATACGACTCGGGACGCGCGCGGTTGTTGAAATTGAACATCAGCGTCTTTCCCGCCCGGTCCGCGGCCGTGATCATCCGCTCGACTTCGGCCGCGTTCAGGGCCGGTGGCTTCTCGCAGAACACGTGCTTTCCCGCCTCGAGCGCCTGGATCGACAGGGGTGCATGGAACGCGTTCGGGACGATCACGGTGGCCGCATCGAGTGCGGCGGACCCCAGCATGACCCCGACGTCGTCGAACACCCGGTCGATCCCCAGGGCGTCGGCGGCGGCCTGCGCCGCGCCCCGATCGACGTCGGCCACCGCGACCACCTCCGCGCCCGCGTCCCTGAATCCCTGAACGTGGTAGCGGGCCATGCCGCCGGCGCCAATGATTCCGACCTTCGTAGCCATGGTGTCTCCTGCTGTTGCGTGACAGGTGGGTCCGCACCGTTTGCGGGCGGACGCGGCACGATACCTACTCACCGCCGGCACGATCCGCAAGCGTGAAGCTCCGTTTTCACCGGATTCCCGGACGGGCGTGACGGCGCCTTCCGGGCGTCCTACATTCCCGCTTTCCACCGATCACCCCGGCCATGCCTACCGAACCGCGAAGCGAGGAGCTCCTTGCCGAAATCCTGGCGACGCAGCGGGCCCACCTGGAGGAATACCGGCGCGTGACGTCGGAGAGCCTGGAGCTCCAGCGTGGAGCGGTGGAGTCCCAGACGCGCCATCTCCGATTGTACAGGCGGCTGGCCGTCGTCGCGTCGATCGTAGTCGTCGGGCTCATTGCGTACGTGCTGTGGTTGAGCCGGCTGTTCCTGTAGCGCGGAACGCGTCGTCCGTAAGGATCCCCCTGAAGAAGATGTCCAGGCCAGAACCGATAGCCGGCTTCGGGACGAACCCGGCGCCGGGATTCCGCGGATCGCGATGGGGCGTCCTCCTGGTCGCCGCACTCCTGCTGGCACGGTTCCCCATCGACTCCCGTGGGCAGGATCACGAGGGATGGAGCCACAACCTCGGCCTCTACGAGGTGAACGTCAGGCAGTACACGCAGCAGGGCACGCTTGCCGCGTTCTCGACCCACCTGGACCGCCTGCAGGAGATGGGAGTGGGCATCCTCTGGTTCATGCCCGTCCATCCCATCGGGCAGCAGAACCGCCTGGGGAGTCTCGGCAGCTACTACTCGGTCCGGGACTACCTCGACGTGAATCCCGAGTTCGGCACCCTCGGTGACTTCCGAAACGTCGTGCAGGCCGCCCATGACCGCGGGATGCACGTGATCATCGACTGGGTGGCCAACCACACTTCCTGGGACAACGGCCTGACGACCGAGCATCCGGAGTGGTACGTGACCGACAGTCAGGGCCACTTCATCCCCCCTCCCGGCACCAACTGGTCGGACGTGATCGAGCTGGACTACACGCAGCCGGGACTGCGCGCCTGGATGATCGATGCGATGCGATTCTGGGTCGACGACGTGGGCGTCGACGGCTTCCGGTTCGACGCCGTCGATTTCGTTCCGGACGATTTCTGGATGGAGGCCATCGCCGCGCTCCGTTCGATCAGGTCCGACCTCTTACTCCTCGCCGAGAGCGACGGAACGAAGTGGCACGACCTCGGCTTCGACATGACCTACGGATGGGGCCTGTACGGATTCGGGGGCGGAGTGCTCAAGCGTATAGCGGACGGGACCATGTCGGCCGCCAACCTGAACGGATACGTCGCGGGCGAGAAAGTCCTCTATCCGACGTCCTACCGGATGTACTTCACGTCCAACCACGACGAGAACTCGTGGTATGGCACGACGACGGAGCTCTTCGGCGGGGCGGCGGACGCCTTTGCCGTGCTCACCGCCACCTTCCACGGGATGCCGCTCGTCTACGGGGGCCAGGAGGCCGGCCTGGACAAACGGCTCGCGTTCTTCGACAAGGACCAGATCGTCTGGCGCGACCACCCGAACGCGGCCC
>JAHEEH010000371.1 GCA_024640835.1 Bacteroidota bacterium | reverse complement strand
CCTCGAACAGGGTCTGGGGCGAGTAGGGGTCCCGCTCGATCTCGATGGCGTCCACCATCTGGCCGGACGCGTGGTGTCTCAGGCCGACGGCCTTCACGCGTCCCGTGACCGAGGCATGGACCGGGACCGAAACGTATCCCACCGCCTCGGCGACGAGCTGCCCGCGTTCGACGCGGTCCCCCGCCCGGACCACCGGCTTCGACGGGGCGCCCAGGTGCTGGCTGACGGGAAGCACGATGGTATCGGTGAAGGGCATCCGCTCGATCGCGCGATTCCTCGTCACGGCCTTGTATTCACCGGGGTGAATGCCGTGCCGGAACGTGGGTCCACCGAAATTCAGGCTCCACATGGCCTATGCGTCCTCCCTGGAGCCTTCCAGAAGGGTGCCGAGCGCCTTCATTCCGGCTTCCTGGCCGGGAGCGAAGCCGCTGAGGGCGAGAAGCCGCGCGGTCAGTCCCGCGTGCACGTCGGCAGGCACGGCGGGCGGCGGAGCCTTCGCCGGAACCGCCTCGGGCGCTTCGGCTGCCGCCGGCGGAGGCGTCGTGGCAGGAGAGGACGGCAGGTCGGCGAGGGCGCGCAACCGTCGCCAGGCCCTGACCCGGCGGCGGGCCGCCTCCATCCGGTGCGACGGAACGACCGCGACGCGGCCTCCGGGCCCCCGGACGATGGGTGTACCGACCGTGACGGAGCCGTCGAGGAGCTTTCCGACCTCCACGGAGCCGGCGGGCTCGTCGCCCCGCTTCAACCATCGGAATTCATGACGCCACGAGGGCTCCGCCGCGATCCAGTCGGCCGGAGTCGAGCCGCTCCCGGAGGGGAAATCGAGGTCCGGGGACGGGTTGCCGGACAGGTCGTAGGCACCCCCCGGAAGGCCGTCGGTGGCCGGACGGAACACGAAGAGCGGTGCGACGCGGGTCGCGACGGCCGCCGCTGCGCGCCTCAGGGCGTCCGGCGCCGATCCGTCCGGGGCGTGCAGGCAGATGAGCGAGGGGCCACCCGCGAGGTGGGCGGCCTCCAGTGCGCAGGCAAGGTGCCGGGCGTCCGCCAGACTGGCCTGCACGACGCACGCCGAGCCCAGCACGGAAGCCGCGATGGCGGGGTCGCCCGCGTCCGGGGCGGTCGGATCCGACCGGAGGAGGGCAACCCGGACCGGCAGCTCGCCCTCCAGCAGCGTGACCACCCCGGTCGACAGCCGATCCGTGACAAGGAGCGGTACCGGGTACGCCGATCGTTCCTCGTCCGTCAGGGCTGCGGCCTCCAGGGCCTCGGGACGGTCCGTTTCGGCCACGTCGCGCGCAAGGCTCTCGGCGAACCGGACGAGGGCCACGTCCACCAGGTGCCGTTCCACCAGATCCTCCGCCACGGCACGGATCACCGCCGGCCCCGAACCGGGCGCGACACGCACCCACGGGAAACCGTACGGATTCACCGGCCAGGTCGGCCGGTCCTGCCCGTCGAAAACGGCCGTGATTCGGGCTCGTCCTCCCACCCGCGTGAGAAGGGCCGCCAGTTCCGCCACGTCGTTCCGGGCCTCGGTCAGTCGCCGAAGTCGCCGTGCGTCCACCGATCCCCCGGCTCCGGCCGCTGCCGCGAGCCGCTCCGCCGTCGGAGCCTCCCCGAGGTCTGCAAGCCGCCTGGAAAACGCCTCGAAATCGTTGACGCTCACCGACCCCGCGACCACTCCGCGAATGGCTTCCTCCAGGGCATCCCTGGCCGCGATCGCCCGATCCGCGAAGCGTTCCATGGCGGGACCGCGGAGTGCCTCGGCGGCGACGGCCACGGCCCGGATGCCGGCGCGACGCATCGGCGCGCCGCCGCCTCCCGCCGCCACATGGGCGGCGCGACGGTCCAGGGCGCGTGAGGCCGGTTCCACCGCCACCGCGGTGTCGAGCACTTCGGGCGGGAGCGGCGGGAGGGCCGATTGGAAGGCGGCACCGAGGCGCCCCGCCGCAAGTCGATCGGCGGTGGACGGGACGGGTTCGAGCGCCCGGTCCGCGCAGGCCTCGACGCACGCGCCGCAGGCCGTGCACCGATCCGGGTCGATGGCAAGAAGCAGCGGCCGCCCGGTACCCTTCGTGCCGGACTCGGCAGCGCCGAACCAGGCCTCCGTCCGGGCGAGACCGAGGGCGGGGAGGTGGGGGGCCAGGGTCTGGTACTCGGCGAGAAGCTCGGAGCGTTTCGCATCGTCGAGCTTCGCGCGGTCCATGACCCGGTCGAGGGCCGCCGCCATGAGGACGTCCAGCGTGCGGAACTGATGAAGCCCGTCGTCGCGAAAGGCCCTGTAGGCCTCCTGGACGAGCGGTTTCGCGATGCGACCCAGCTGAAAGGCCTCGCCTCCATCGGCTGCAAGGAGGCCCACGGCAGTGTCGAACAGGGCCTGGAAGCTCGGGGCAGCCGGGACAATCGCCCCTTCGGGACAGACGGACCAGCACGCTCCGCACCCGGTGCAGAGCTCGGGGATCAGGCCGGGCAGGCCGGACGGGTGGCCGGAATCCGCGGGCGCCCATCCCGCACGGAGCGGAAGGGCGGAAATCGCACGGTGGGGATCCGGGGCGATCTCGGAGTCCCGGCCGGCCGCGTGGGCGAATCCAAACGTGCGCCAGAAGCGGACCGGGTCGTCTATCCCTCCGGTCGCTTCGGTCACCGAAGCGAGGATCGACGGCGGGAGCGGCTGGCCGCCGGAGGAGTCGACGTCCAGGGGACCCGTCGGAGAGGTATCCGGCAGGGCGATGAGCAGCCGGTCGGCGTGCGCGTCGTCGACGAGACCGGCCTGGTGAAGGCGGGAAACGAGGGTCCCGCTGATTTCGAGAACACGGGGATCGCCCTCCTGGACCAGGCTCAGGGCGCAGTGCACCAGTCGGACCGGGGTTTCGAGCGGACTCCCGGGCTCCGTCCCGCCCGAAAGACCAAACAGGCGGCCGCCCACACGACGGATGCGTCCTGCAACCTCCCGGGACAGCCGATCGGGGTCCGGAACGAGGACGGCTCCACCGCGCGCGAGCGTGTTCTCGAGACCGATCCGGTCGAGAAGGGCCGACGATTCCGCGACGACGACGACCGCCCTC
>JAHEEH010000025.1 GCA_024640835.1 Bacteroidota bacterium | reverse complement strand
AAGGGGCCTCCGAACCTGAACTGCCGCAAAGCGGCGACCCCTGCCACACACCACGCCGCGAGGGCAAGCACGGCGGCCGACTCGACGTGCAACCTGTTCAGCACGGGAACTGGCCACATGGAGACGGACACGAGGGCGTAGGCGAGAACCTCCCCGTGACGCCTGGGCCAGGCCACCGTTTCCATCGGACGAGTCGTCAGATAAACCTGTACGTGATGCCGACCGACAGCACCTCTCTCATCTGGAGCGCGTCGGACCGGTCCTTGTCCAGGAGGAAGACCCACTCCACGTTGGTCGAGAGCCAGCTGTTCACCTTCATGGTCAGCATGTTCTCCCAGAGCAGGTCGGGCGCGTCCGCCTTGTTGAACGCGGCGAAGAGACTGAGCGTCGATTTGTACTGGATGTTCTCGGCCAGCATGGCATCCACGTCGGTGATCAGTCCGAGACCTGCCTCGACCCGAATGGTCTGGTCGGGGTCCAGGTGGTACTTCTCCCGGAGCCGCTCGATGAGAACCACGGTCTCCTTGGCCGCGAAGCCGAACTGCTGCCGCATCCAGGGCGTGGTCTCGAAGGAAAGACCGATCTGCTGAACGAGAGTCGCCGGCGACAGGGCGTCCGACACCTTCTCGTACGACCCGTCGAGCCGCCGCTTCTTGTAGTCGACACCTTCCCAGAACTGGGATCGGAAGGTGGCGAGCGCCGTGGGCTTGAACCGGGCAAAGAAGCCGTCCGCCGTGTACGTGAACGTCGCCTTGGCCACGATCAGGTCTTCCGCCTTCCGGAAGTCCAGCGTGTCGGTGTCGATGAACCCGAAGCCAGCCCGCAGTTCATACAGCTCGGACCACGCGCCCCGCGTATGCTCCGCCTTTCCGTCGATGCCTGCGCTCACGGCCAGCGAATTGGTGCCGCCGTCGGCCCACTTCTGGAATCCGGCCTGGGTGATCGAGAGCTTGCCGGTCAAGGCTCGCGTCCAGTCCGTGGAATCCGCAGCGACGGGCTGGGCCTCGGCCGGCGCCACGACGATCAGCGCGGCGATCACAGCGCCCAGAAAGCGAGTAGTCAGGGTCATGTCCGTATCGGGGGTTAAAAGCCGAAAGGCCGCGCCCAAGCCTGGGCGCAGCCTTTCGGAATTCTCAGACTGGGCGTCGTCAGCCGTTCTTCTTGTCCTGAACCTCGACGCGAATGTCCTGGGCCATCTTCTTGAGATCCTGCATCGCCTTGCGGACACGCGTGCCGGCCGCCTTGTTGCCCTTCTCGAAAAACTTGGAAAAGTCGTCCTCGAGTCCATCGACGAACGACTTGAGCGTTGAGTGCTTGCTCATGCCAGATTTCCTCCTTGCTGAAACGGGTTAAGCGCTGACGCGGACGGTTTGGATGGGTGCCCGTGCCTCTGGGTTGTTTCGAAGGTACGCGGACGTTCCGGGGGTGTCAAGGAAGATCCTGCGTTTCCAAGCCGTTTTGAAGCATTTTGGAGTGCCTCCCGGTCCGCATTCACCCGCGGCCACCCAAAGCTGCCAATCCATAAATCGTTGACAACGTTACGTTTAGGCCTCTGTCCTCCAGCCGGTCCGCAATGCCTCGGTCGCGGGCCGACAGGCCCTCCGGGCGTCCGGAAGCCGCGGCCGCCAACAGCACTGGAACGGCTCCGGGAAGGCCGGAAAACCACGATACGGCCTCATCGAGCCCCCTCTCGCACAGGCCGCCCGGCCCCGGCGAGACGGAGGCCACCACCGGGATCGATCCGGTACGGATCACGGCCTCCAGCCATGTCGGCGGCGCGCCGGCACCGAGCAGCCCACGATCTCCTCCCACGAAACCCACGGCAGGAACACCCTCCTCGGTGAGCAACGCGGCGATGCGGCGGTTGTCGCTCCGGACGGCCTGTTCGAGGGCCTCGGACGACACGGCGTCCATCGCCCTCAGGAACCCGTCCGGACCGCGAAGCTCCAGTTCCCTGCCCTCGAGCATCCGCTCGACGGGCTCGCCCGGAGCGTGAAGCAGGACCACCCCTCCGGCACGGGGCGCTCTTCCGGCGAGGGCCCGGGCGATGGTCTGCCAGGCCATCAGGTCGTCCAGCGTGCTCCGATCGACGGCGACGACGTGAATCATGGAACGGAGTCTCCGTGGATTGGGTGCCCGCGGCTGCGAACCCCGACGGCGCCGGGAGGTTCATCGACAGGCCCCCGGCGAGATATCCACAAGGCTTGATCCGGAGGACCACCCTCGGCTTTCTTGCCGATCGCCCCGATCCCCGGAACGCACGCCCCGAAACGGCTCCATGGCCGACTTCTGCCACCTGCACTGCCACACGCAGTACTCTCTTCTCGACGGTGCCGCGCGCATCCAGGGCCTCATCGACCGGAGCCGGGAGTTGGAGCTTCCCGCGATCGCCATCACGGACCACGGCAATCTCTTCGGGGTTCCGGAATTCTATACCCAGGCGAGGAAGGCTGGCGTCCGCCCCATACTCGGGTGCGAGTTCTACGTGGCCCCGGCGGGCATGGCCGACCGATCGGACCGGACCCGCTTCCACCAGGTGCTGCTGGCACGGAACGAGGAGGGCTACCACAACCTGATGCGCCTGTCCTCGCTTTCGTACACGGACGGGTACTATTACAAGCCCCGCCTGGACCGGGCGACGCTTCGCGCCCACGCGTCGGGTCTCATCGCCACGACGTGCTGCCTGCAGGGAGAGGTGCCGCAGACCATCCTGCGCAAGGGGGAGGACGCCGCCCGCGAGGTCTTCGAGGACTACCTGGACGTGTTCGGCGAGGACTACTTCATCGAGATCCAGGACCACGGCATCGCGGACCAGCGCAGGGTGAACGCCGTGCTCCTGCGATGGGCCACGGAATACGGCGTGAAGCTCGTCGCCACCAACGACGTCCACTACGTGGAACGCGAGGATCATGCGGCGCAGGACGTCCTTCTGTGCCTGCAGACGGGAAGGGACCTGTACGATCCCGGCCGGATGCGCTTCGAGAACGACCAGTTCTATCTGAAATCGGCCGGGGAGATGGAGACCGCGCTCGGCCTCCTGGAACCGTCCCAGCGCGCGGAAGCCCTCGCCACGAGCGTCGAGATCGCCGATCGCTGTACGTTCGAACTCCCCACCGGGCGCCTCCTGATGCCCCACTTCCCGCTGCCCTCCGAATTCTCGGGGGACGCCGAGGGCTATCTGCGCCACCTGACCCTCGACGGCGCGCGCGCCCGCTATGGCGAGCTGACGGTCGACGTCACCGGACGCATAGACTACGAGCTCGGCGTGATCCGCGACATGGGGTACGCCGGCTACTTCCTGATCGTGCAGGATTTCACGACCGCGGCGCGGAATCTCGGTGTCCGAGTGGGACCCGGTCGCGGCTCGGCCGCGGGGAGCCTGGTCGCCTACAGCCTCGGGATCACCGACATCGACCCGCTGCGGTACGACCTCCTCTTCGAGCGCTTCCTCAATCCCGAGCGCGTGTCGATGCCCGACATCGACATCGACTTCGACGATCGGGGGCGCGGCCGCGTCATCGACTACGTGGTCCAGAAGTACGGGCGCGAGAACGTCTGCCAGATCATCACCTTCGGGACCATGGGAGCGCGTTCGGCGCTCCGCGACGTCGCCCGCGTGCTCGGGATTCCGCTCGCCGACGCCGACCGGATCGCCAAGATGGTCCCGGAGGGCGTCAAGGTGTCGCTCGACAAGGCCATCGAGGAGGTGCCCGAGTTCCGGGCGCTGATCAAGGACCCCAACGAGCAGATCCGCAACCTGATGCATTACGCCCGGGTGCTCGAGGGGTCGGCCCGCCACACCGGCGTTCATGCAGCGGGCGTGATCATCGCACCGGGTCCGGTCCGCGATTATGTGCCTGTCGCGGTCACGAAGGGCAAGGGCGAGCAGGACACGGTCGTGACCACGCAGTATGACGGCAAGTGGGTCGAGGAATTCGGCCTGCTGAAGATGGACTTTCTGGGCCTGAAGACCCTGACGGTCCTCGATGACACCCTGCGGCTCATCGAGGAGAATCACGGAGTTCGCGTCGACCTAGACCAGATTCCGCTCGACGATCTCCGGACGTTCGAGCTGTTCCAGCGCGGCGACACGGTGGCCATCTTCCAGTTCGAGTCGTCGGGCATGCGGGAATGGATGCGCAAGCTCCGTCCGACGTCGATCGACGACCTGATCGCGATGAACGCCCTGTACCGACCGGGGGCGATGGACCTCATTCCGAACTACGTCGCCCGCAAGCACGGGGACGAGAAGGTCGATTTCCCGCACCCGATGCTCGAGCCGATCCTGGAGCCCACCTACGGCATCCCGGTCTACCAGGAGCAGGTGATGCAGATGGCCCAGGTGATGGGAGGATACACGCTCGGCGGCGCGGACCTGCTGCGCCGGGCCATGGGCAAGAAGAAGGTCTCGGAGATGGACCGGCAGCGCGAGGTCTTCCTCAAGGGGGCCATGGAACGCGGCGTCGAGGAGCAGACCGCGACCGAGGTCTTCGACATGATGGCCAAGTTCGCGGGCTACGGCTTCAACAAGTCGCACGCGGCCGCCTACTCCATCGTCGCCTACCAGACGGCCTGGCTCAAGGCCAACTACGCGTCGGAATTCCTCGCGGCCGCCATGACCAACGAAATGGGCGACACCAAGAAGCTCGCCGTGGTCCTGGAGGATGCCCGCCACCTGGGCGTGGAGGTGCTCACGCCCAGCATCAACCGGAGCGATGCTGCCTTCAGCACGGAGGACGGCCGCATCCGCTTCGGCCTGGGCGCCATCAAGGGGGTGGGCCTCGGAGCGATAGAGAGCATCATCGAGGCCCGCGCCAGCCATGGCCCCTTCCAGACGCTCTTCGACCTCACTGCCGTCGTCGACGCCCGGGCCGTGAACCGCAAGGTGTACGAGTCCCTCGTTCGGGCCGGCGCGCTTTCCGAGCTGGAAGGCCACAGGGCACAGCAGATCGAGGCGCTCGACGCGGCCGTGCAGTACGGCATCCGCATCCAGGCCGATCGGGCCGCAGGGCAGAATTCGCTCTTCGGAGGGGCCGGCGGTGACGGCGCGGCCGTTCTCGCCCCCCAGCTTCCCGTGGTTGAAGCCTGGCCGCGGGCGCGAGCGCTGAAGGAAGAGCGCGAGGTGGTGGGCTTCTATGTTTCAGGACACCCTCTGGAGGCGTATACGCCCGAGATGCGAGCCTTCGCCTCGACACACATCGCCGAAATCGAATCCATCGTCGATTCCCACGAACCCGTAGAGGATGACCGCGGCTACAATTCGCGGCCCGTCCAGACGGTCTGTGGCATCATCACGGACGTCCAGCATCGCCGCTCGAAGGCAGGCAAGCCCATGGCCTTCCTGGCGATAGAGGACTTCACGGGGCAGGCGGAAGTACTGTGCTTCTCGTCGGTCTATGACCGCGCACAGCGCTACCTGGAGCCCGACGAGGTCGTCCTGGTGCGCGGCGGGCTGGAAGTCCGAGGTGGAGGCCCCAAGATCATCGCCGACGAGATCACGCCCATGTGGAAGGTGCGCGAGCAGATGGTGAAGTCGCTCGTTCTCGACCTGGATCCCGCCCTTCTCGCCGAGGAAACGGTGACCGGGATCCATGACCTGTGCGAGAAGCACCGGGGGCCGGTCCGTCTGTACTTCGAGGTCTCCCTTCCCGGTGATGGACGCCAGCGCATTCTGAGCCGTACGATGGCCGTCGAGGCCGACGCCGAACTGATGCTCGGGCTGGCCCGCCTGGTCGGCCGCCACCGGATCCAGGTCGAGGGCGAACGGACCTGAGAGCGATGCTCCACCGCGTTGCCCATCTTCCCCGCCTGATTCTCATCCTGCTGGTCCGTGGATACCAGTTGATCCTGTCTCCCCACGTAGGCGGCGGCTGCCGCTACACGCCCACCTGCTCCAACTACGCGATACAGGCCCTGCAACGGTACGGAGCCGTGAAGGGCACGATCCTCGCCGTCCACCGCGTGCTGCGATGCAATCCCTGGGGCGGACACGGACACGACCCTCCCGTGTGGTATTCCGAGCGCGATCGTACACTGCCGGAAGACCCGCCCGCCCCGGGACCTCCGCCATGAGCGTAGACGGACACAAGGAGCACTCTTCGGCCGTCCGCGTGCGCTGCGCCGTCATCACGTGCAGTGACACGCGCACGCTGGACGACGACGCGTCCGGCGACCTGATCGCCGAGCTTCTGACCTCCGCCGGCCACGAGGTCGTATCGCGCCAGCTCGTCATCGAGCACACCGACGCCATCAAGCTGGCCTTCGCGGCCGGTCGCCTCGACTCGGATGCCGTGATCATCACGGGGGGCACCGGTCTGGCGCCCCGCGACCGTACACCCGACGTGATCGAACCTCTTCTGGACCGTACGCTTCCCGGTTTCGGCGAGCTCTTCCGCATGCTGTCCTTCAAGGAGGTCGGCACGGCGGCCATGCTCTCCCGCGCCCTCGCCGGGGTGCGCGACCGCTCGGTCGTCTTCGTTCTTCCCGGAAGCCCGAAGGCGGTTCGCCTCGCCATGGAATCGCTGATCCTGCCCGAGCTGAGACACGTCGTGGGACAGGTTCAGTACTGACAGGCACGCGGGTCGCGTGTGAATGCTCCAGATGACCCGCTACGGCCGAACCCCCGCAGCACGTGTGCACGGGGTCATCCAGCCCGCTTCACACCCGACCCGTATGCTCCGGTCCGACGTCGGGAAGTCACGCACCGCGGCCCCGGGCGGGGCGGCCAAGCAGGGTCCACAGCAGAGCAAGGGTAGTGCGAAGCAGCGGACCAGATGACCCGAAGCAGGGCGCCGAAGCGGACCGGAGGTGCTGCCCGGAAGCGGACCAGCCGGCGCGCCATGAGACCCGGGAGCGAGGCGGAGTGGCCTCGGAGCCACTGCTGAGCAGCGGACTGGATGAACCGGGGCAAGCGGTCGTGCAGAAAGCCCCGGAGGGTCGGGGACTTTGGGAAGCAGCGGACTAGATGACCCGGGCAATAGGTCCGGATAGGGCTCGGGGCGGCACCGGGGCATCTCCGGAGCATGCGACCCAATGTCCCCGACTTCACTCGTATCTCAGCGCCTCGATCGGATTGAGCCTCGCGGCCTTTCTCGCCGGATAGAACCCGAAGAAGATGCCCACGGCCGCCGAGAAGACCAGGGCGACCATGACCGTTTCGGCATTGACCAGGGTGCTCCACCCCATGACGTTGCCGAGAACCGTGGATCCCGCGAATCCGAGACCGACGCCTATCGCTCCGCCGAAGATGGACATCACGATCGACTCGATCAGGAACTGGGTCAGGACGTCGCGGCCGCGGGCCCCGATCGCCATGCGGATGCCGATCTCACGCGTGCGCTCGGTCACCGAGACCAGCATGATGTTCATGATCCCGATGCCGCCGACGAGGAGGGAGATCGACGCGATGGCCGCCAGAAGCAGCGTCATGACCTCGGTGGTACCCGCGGCCGCTTCCGTGAGCTCGCTCTGGTTCTTGATCTCGAAGTCGTCTTCCTCCCAGGACGCCAGATCGTGCGACTCGCGGAGGATTCCGGCCATTTCGGCCTGCGCGGCCGGGATGTCGTTGGGCGATGAGGTCGACGCGAGGATCTGCGAGACGAAGTTCCATCGGCTCAGGCGCGTGCCGACGGTGGTATAGGGCGCCAGGATGACATCGTCCTGGTCGCGCCCCTCGGCCGTCTGGCCTTTCGGGGCCATCACGCCGATGACCTGGACGGGAACGTTCCGGATGCGGACCGTCTGGCCCACCGGATCCGACTCCCCGAAGAGCTGGGTCGCCACGGTCTTCCCGAGCACGATCACCTTCTTGCCCTGCCGCACGTCGGCCGCCGTGAAGAACGAACCCGACTCCACCCGCCAGTCGCGGATGGTGACATAGTCGATATCGACGCCGTTCACCTGGGCTCGCCAGTTTCCGCTTCCGCCTACGATCTGGCCGTGCGTCGTGACGACCGGTGATATCGCCGAGACGAACATGGACTCGTTGCGGAGCTTCTCGGAGTCCTCGAGACGCAGACGGTTGAAGCTCCCCGCGCCGCGGCTCACTCCGCCCGAGCTGCTCACCCCGGGGGCCACGACCAGCATGTTCGTGCCGAGGTTCTGGATCTGCTGCTCGATCCGGGAGCGTGCGCCGTCGCCCACCGCCACCAGGGCGATGACGGCGGCCACCCCGATGATGATGCCGAGCATGGTGAGCATCGTCCGCATCTTGTTCTTGACGATGCTCTTGCCGGCGACCTTGACGAGATTGGAGGCTCTCATGATGTTCCGGGGTGCGTCCGTGGGGGCGGACTGGATCGTTCGGAGTCCTATACGATGACGGTGTCCGGGTCCCGCTCGGCCATGGTCTCGAGCGCCCGGACCTGTGCCTGGTTCAGATCGCGGATGATCTCACCGTCCCGGAGCTCGACGATTCTCTTGGCGTAGCTGGCCACGTCGTGCTCGTGGGTTACGAGCAGGACGGTGATGCCCTGGTCGTTCAGCTCCTGGAACAGGGCCATGACCTCGACGGACGTATGGCTGTCCAGGTTTCCGGTCGGCTCGTCGGCCAGGAGGATGGCCGGGTCGGTCACGAGCGCTCTCGCGATCGCCACGCGCTGCTGCTGCCCTCCGGAGAGCTCGCTCGGGACGTGGTCCATCCGGTCTCCCAGTCCGACGCGTTCGAGCGCGGACCGGGCCGCCTTGCGGGCGTTGACCTTGCGCCCGCTCCGGTCGTACAGGAGCGGAAGCTCCACGTTCTCGAGCGCCGACGTCCGGGCCAGCAGATTGAAGCCCTGGAAGACGAACCCGATCTTCTGGTTGCGGATGTCGGCCAGGGCGTTCCGGGACATCGCGTCCACGCGGATGCCGTCCAGGGTGTAGTTGCCCGCGGTCGGGTAGTCCAGGCACCCGATGATGTTCATGAGGGTGGACTTGCCCGATCCCGACGCCCCCATGATCGCGATCATCTCGCCCTGGAGCACCTTCAGGTCCACGCCGCGGAGCGCGTGGACTTCGTTCCTGCCCATGACGTAGACCTTTCGGAGGTCGTGCGTCTCGATTACGGCTCGGTCGGTCATGCTGAGGCGTGTCCTAGAATCCACCAGGACGGAAGCCGCGGCCCTGGTTGTTCTGTTCGAATGGATTGGACGAGCCGCTGTCCTCGGTCAGCGTCACTCCGGCGATGATCCGCATTCCGACCTCGAGATCGCGTCCCCTGATCTCGGTCTGGGTGCCGTCGGAGAGCCCGGTGCGGACCATGCGGACCGCCAGTTGACCCTCGCCGTCCACGTACCAGAGCATGGCCCGATCGGTTTCGCCACCGAAACCGCCCTGCCCCCCGGCCATGGCGCCACCGAACCCTCCGGCCGTGCCGCCGCCCTGCCCCTCGGGACGGGCCCGGGTCGAATCACGCCCGCCCTGGTCCCGTCCCTCCCGCATCGCGGCCATGCGCGTCCGGAACGACTCCATCATCTCGTCGGTCGGGCGAAAGCGGATCGCGGCATTGGGCACCTTGAAGACGTCCAAGACCTTGTCGGTCAGGAACTCGACCGAGGCCGTCATGCCCGGCAGCAGGCGGCCGTCCGAATTGTCGACGTCGACGACGACCGTGTAGGTGACGACGTTGTCCTGGGTCGCCGACTGCAGGCGGACCTGCCGGACATTGCCCACGAACGACTCGTCGTCGTAGGCCTGGACGCTGAACCGCACTTCCTGCCCCTCCTTGATCCGTCCGATGTCGCTCTCGTCGACGGACGCGAGGATCTGCATCACGCTGAGATCATTCGCGATGAGGTACAACTGGGGCGTGTTCATGCTGGCGGCGACCGTCTGTCCCTCGTCCACGTTCCGCTCGACCACCACGCCGTCGATCGGCGAGTAGATGCGCGCGTACGACAGGTTCCGCTCTGCGCGCTCCAGGCTGACCTCGGACGTGCTGACCGACGCCACCGCGATCCGGTGATCGTACCGCGCCTTGTTCAGTTCGACGTCCGTCGAGTAGCCGCGTTCGTGAAGGCCCTCGATCCGGTCGAGCTCCGTCTTCATGTAGTCCCGCTGGGCCACGTTCCGCTCCAGGTTGGTGCGGGCGTCGCGGACTGCGGAGGCGAGGAGCGTCGTATCGATGCGGGCAAGGAGCTGTCCGCGGTGCACGTTGTCGTTGAAATCCACGTACAGCTTCTCCACGATGCCGGACACCTGCGTTCCGACCTGGACGTTGGTCACGGCCTCGAGCTTTCCCGTGGAGGTGACGACGGCCTCCAGGTCGCCCCGCTCGATCTCCACGTATCGGTAGCTGGTGCTCGGCTGTCCGTCACCGCGGGTGAGCTGCCACACGGTAGCGCCGGTCACGACGAGCACTACGGCCAATGCGATGAACTTCTTCATGATGGGATCCGGCCGGACGGCGTCCGAGGACGGTTTTGGGTGAATTCAAGGGCCGGTACGCCGTCCCGGGAGGCTCCGTTTCGCGTTCGGGGGGCGGCCGGGCAAATGGAATAGAAACGTGACAATTCGGTGACCGGCCGACCGCCCCGCATTCACGGGACCTGCACATGAGCACCGGATGCGTCGAACCCGCCCCCGGCATCGGCGTTCGTGCCCGTGCCACTGGACGACCCGCCATGCCCCTCGACCCGGAATTCCGACTCTTCAACACGCTGGCACGATCCGTCGAGCCCGTGATCCCCGCCGAACCCGGACATCTCCGGTTCTACTCGTGCGGACCGACCGTCTACTCGTTCGCCCATATCGGCAATTTCCGTTCGTTCCTCACGGCCGACCTGATCCTCCGGACCGCGCAGGCCATCGGCTGGCGGACCACCTACGTGACGAATGTCACCGACGTCGGGCATCTGACGGAGGACGACGCGGCCGACGCCGGAGGCGAGGATCGCATGGCAAGGGCGCTCCGCTCCAAGGACGGCGCCCGTTTCGCCAACGTCTGGGACCTGGCCCGATTCTACACGGAAGAACTGCTCCGGGACTGGCACACGTTGAACCTGCGGGAACCGTCCGTCCGCCCGCGGGCCACCGAGCACATGCGGGAACAGATCGCCGCGGTGGAGTCGCTCATCGAAAAGGGGCATGCCTACGAGACCGACCAGGGGGTCTACTTCTCGGTGGCGAGCTTCGAG
>JAHEEH010000370.1 GCA_024640835.1 Bacteroidota bacterium | reverse complement strand
CCCCGGCCAGCGCATACGCGAGCAGCACCATCCCGGGCGTCCCCACATTGCACGTCATCACACGGGCCTTCACGAAGATGCCCGTCCCGATGACGTTCGCCACGATCAGGGCCGCCGCGGGCACGAGCGTGAGCCCCCTGACGAGCGCTCCGGAGGAGGACGGCGGCGCCCGCATCAGGAATCGGCCCCGGCGTGGTCTTCTATCACGAAGAAATCCTCACGCTTCGAGGGCGGCAGCCTCCGCGCGTACCACCAGTACACCGGCAGCCCGATCGCGATGATACCGAGACCGGCCATCGCGCGGCCCGGCGTCGCGACCAGCGTGTTGATCATCAGGTAGGCGGTCGCGACCAGGAATAGGGCCGGAACGACCGGGTAGCCCCAGGATCGATAGGGCCGCTCCACGTCGGGCATCTTCCTTCGCAGCACGTACACGGAAGCGACGGCAAGACCGTTGAAGATCAGGACGGCGAAGACGATGAGGTCCGTGATCAGGTCGAAGGTCCCGGACACCGCGAAGACGATGGCCGTCACGCCGACGATGATCACCCCGACGGCCGGAATGCGGGCGCGCCGCGAGACCCAGGCCATCCGGCGCGGAAGCAGACCATCCCGGGCCATCGCGAACGGGAGGCGCGAACCCGAGAGGATCGTGGAGTGCAGGGCGCCGAGGCTGGAGATCATCATGCCGACCGTCATGAGCGCCGCTCCGGAGGCGCCCATGATGCGCACGAGCACCTCCCCCGCCACGGACGACGACTCGGCGACGCTTGCGACGTCCACCGGGCTCATCACGAAGAAGTACCCCGCGTTCGCGACCAGGTACACGACCACGAGGAGGATCGAGGAGCCGATGAGCGCCCGCGGAAGCGTCCTGCCGGGATCGCGCACCTCCTCGGCCACGAAGGTGGCGATCGACCACCCGTTGTAACTCCAGAGCGACCCCACGACCGCCGCTCCGAAGCCCGTGGCGCCCAGCCTCGCGCTCGCCGCGACCCCCTCACAGGTGCCGGCGGCCCCGCTCGACCAGAAATTGGCGAACGAGCCGTCGCCCAGGAGGAACGCCGCCGCACCCACGCCGACGACGACCAGCACCTTGAGCGTCGTGATGGCCGCCGCCACGACCCCGTTCGTGTGCACCGAGGCGAGATTCAGCCCGATCATCACGACGATGATGCCCACCGCGACCAGCTGGGTCTCCCAGAGCGACAGCACGCCTCCCAGGAGATCGTTCAGGAAGATCCCGAAAACGATCGCGATGGCCGCCGACGAGCCGGCCGTGTCGATGAACGTCTCCATCCAGCCGAACAGGAACGCCCATACGCGCCCGAACGCGGCGCCCAGAAAGTTGTAGATGCCGCCCGAGCGGGGCATCATGGTGGCGAGCTCGGAGAGGGCGAGGGCGCCCGTCATCGTCAAGAGGCCGCCCACCGCGTAGGCGAGCAGGACGAGCCAGGGATCCCCCACGTTGCACGTCATGACCCGCGCCTTGACGAAGACGCCCGTTCCGATGACGTTCGTGATGACGAGGGCGGCGGCCGGGACGAGCGACAATCCCCTGACAAGCGTTCTGCGTGGCTCGGTCATGCGGTCAGCCCTCCTCCGCCTCGCCGATGTCGTGGATCGTGCAGATCGACGGGTGGTCGAGCGCCGACGCCGTCTTCGCCTCCCGCACGAAGCGGCTCCGGGCGTCCACGCTGCCGGCGAGCTGCTTCGGGAGCACCTTGATCGCGACCGAATGGTCCAGCCGCAGGTCGGTCGCCCGGTACACCACGCCCATGCCGCCGCGACCGAGTTCCGACTCGATGCGGTAGTGCGAAAGCGTTGATCCGATCATGATTCCGGGTGTGGGGGCGACGTCCGGGGCTTCGGAGGTCCGGAGGTGAGCCGTCGGTGGGGATCATACCCAATCGGCGCCCGGCCCGCAAGATCGCCACGCGACAGGACCGGAGAATAAACCCCGTCGGCCGCTATGCGTACACGATGTCCCGGATTCACGCCGCCCTACCCATGAACGACGATCGCCGCTACACCGAAGAGGAGATCGAGGCGATCTTCAGGGTCGCCGCCGAGTCCCAGGAGGCCGCCCGCACGGCGCGGCGCCCCGGGGAAGGTCTCACCATTTCAGAGCTGCAGGAGATCGGTCTCGATGCGGGCATCACGCCCGAGTTCATCGCCCACGCCGCGGCCACCTTCGACCGTGCACTCCCGGTGGAAGACCGCCAGCGCCCACGGTCCTATCTGGGCCTGCCGACCGGCGTTCGTCATGTCGTCGAGCTGCCGGCCGAGCTGGACGACGCGGACTGGGACGAAATCGTCGCGCTGTGCCGGGACACGTTCGAGGCCCGCGGCCGGATCGAACGGGACGGATCATCCCACCAGTGGCGAAATGGCAACCTGCACGTGATGCTCGAGCGGACCGCCAGGGGCCAACGTCTACGCATGGGTTCACGGCGCGATATGGGCCGGAACGCGATCAACGGGGCCCTCGGAGCGGCGGCCTTCACCGTGTTCCTGATCGCCATGCTCGCCGCCCAGGGTCGACTCCCGGAAATGAGGAGCCTGGTTCTGATCGTTGCCTTTGGACTGGTGTCGATGGGCATGGGCGCATGGACGGCGATCACCACCCCACAGTGGGCTCGCGACCGGGAACGCCAGATGCAGATGATTGCCGACCGGGCGCTCGAACTGTCTCGGGCGAAGGAAGGTGACCGTTCGACAGTCCGCGATTCTTCCGCGGTCGGGTCCGGAAACGCCGGCGACATGGTGGGTCCGGCCACCGCAGAAAAGAATGCGGGCCGGATCGAACTGGACGAAGAGCCGCCACCGGACAGCGGGCTGACGGACGGGCGCCAGGCAGGGAGGGATCGGGCGTAGAAGCGTCTTGTCGATGGTCGCCACTGGAACCCCTACGGGCGCCAGTAAATCTCCTGTTCGGGCTACCGGATGAGCACCATGCGTTTCGTGCGTACGAATTCGCCGGCCTCGATGCTGTAGAAGTAGATGCCCGACGACAGCCGGCTCGCGTCGAGACCGGCTTCGTGATATCCGGCGGGCTGCTTCGAATCGACCAGGGT
>JAHEEH010000024.1 GCA_024640835.1 Bacteroidota bacterium | reverse complement strand
ACGGCCATAAAGGTCAAGCTGGGCACGGGGTTCGATGACGACGTGGCCCGGGTGGTGGCCATCCGGGACGCCGTGGGGCCGGACATTCCGATCCGCGTGGACGCGAACCAGGGCTGGGACGTCCCGACGGCGGTCCGGGTCCTGCGGGAGATCGAGGCCCTGGGGATCCAGTACTGCGAGCAGCCCGTGGCGGCGTGGGACCTGGACGGCCTTCGGCGGGTCAAGGATGCAGTGGCCGTCCCGATCATGGCCGACGAGGCCGTGTTTGACCATCGCGACGCCTTTGCGCTGGCGGCGGCGGAGGCCTGCGACTACCTGAATATCAAGCTCGCCAAGTCGGGCGGGCTGCACGACGCGCTGCGGATCGTGGCGGTGGCCGACGCGGCGGGTCTATCGTGCATGGTGGGCTGCATGTCCGAGACCCGCCTGGGGCTGTCGGCTGCGGCTCACCTGGTCTCGGCGCGACCTACCATCCGGTTTGCGGATCTGGACAGCCACGTGGATCACCGCATCGACCCGGTGGTCGGAGGCATGACGATCGCGCAGGGGGAGGTCCTGATTCCGGACGCTCCCGGTCACGGAGCCGACCTGGATCCGGCGTTTCTTGCGAGCTGCCCACATACCCGGGTGGATTGAGGTGGTAATTTCCGTTCCCGACGCTCCGGAAGCGGCGATCGTGTTCACGAATGGCCTGCTGGACCGGGACTATGCGAAGACGTGCCACGGCATCCTCCGCGGCAGCCATCGCTTCCGTCCGGTGGCCGTAATCGACGAGGTGCATGCCGGACGGGACGCGGGCGAGGTGATGGACGGTCGCTGGCTGGGCGTGCCGGTCGTCGCGTCGCTCGATTCCTGGCTCGGCGGCGGAGGGGAGCTGCCGCGGTGGTTCGTTCTGGGAGTGGCGTTTTCCGGCGGAAGGCTTCCGTCGTCATGCCGCGCAGAGATCCGCAGAGCACTCGAACGGGGCGTTGACGTGGTCAGCGGTCTCCACCAGTTCCTGGGCGACGATTCCGAGTTTGCCCTTGTCGCCTCGGAGCACGGTGCCCGCATCCTGGATGTTCGGCGGCCTCGTCCATCCCGTGATCTCCGCTTCTGGACCGGGGAGGTGGCGTCCGTTCGCGCGGCCGTGGTAGCCGTCCTCGGAACGGATTGCGCGGTCGGCAAGCGGACGACCGCAAAATGGGCCGTCGAGGCGTGCCGCGAACAGGGTCTGAAGGCGGAGATGCTGTATACCGGGCAGACCGGCTGGATGCAGGGCCACGCCTACGGCTTCATCTTCGACGCCACGGTCAACGATTTCGTCGGAGGGGAAATCGAAAGGGCCGTCCTGGCGTGCGACCGGGGGGCGGAGCCCGACCTCATCCTGATCGAGGGTCAGGGAGCCCTGAGGAATCCATCCGGGCCGTGCGGCTCCGAGTTCATTCTATCAGGCGGTGCGCAGGGAGTGATTCTGCAGCACATGCCCTCTCGCGAGTTCTTCGTGGACCACGAAAAGACCGGGCGGCGCGTGCCGGATCCCGTGGACGAGATCGCTCTCATCCGGAGCTTCGGGGCCGAGGTGCTGGCGGTCACGCTGAACGGGCACGGGTGGGAAGAGGCCCGACTGCGATCTTATCGCGAGGATCTGGAATCGCGCGCGAACCTGCCCGTGGTCGTTCCACTAGAGGACGGAGTGGACCGGCTCGTGCCCGTCCTGCGCCGGTACATCGATCAGAACGCGTTCAGGTCGACCCGCGGCCCACGCGCCTGACCTCGCCCATCCAGTTGAGGACGACGTTGAGTTGCCCCATCTCGTCGCCGGGAATCGCGTCACGTACCATCAGGAACCGACCGTCGGGTTCGACCTCGTAACTGCGGCCGTTTTCGGAGCAGGAGAAATACGGCCCCCTGAGTGCCTCCGCGGTCTTGCCGAGGCGGAGACTGCGCTCTCCCTGCAGGGCGCGATTCTCGTACACGCCGGTCCGGTAGATCGTCCGGCCGTCGCGGCTTCTGTAGAACAGCGTATTCCCGTCTGCGGACCACGTGGGTTCACCGCCCCCCATGTCGTCCGTCGAAACCTGCTGGAGAGACCCGCCCTCCGGCCACGGCTGAACGAAAGTCTGCCACGCCCCGGTTCGGTCGGAGGCGAATGCGAGCCAGCGGCCATCCGGAGACAGTGCCGGATGGAACTCGTTCGAGGCGTCGGCAATGACCGGGCTCTCCCCACCCGACTGCAGGTCCTTGACCCAGATGTCCATATTCGTGTCACCGTACGGCTTGGAACTCCTCACATAGAGGAGATACCGCCCGTCGTCGCTGACCTGCTGGGGAATCGCGATGGCGGGATCTTCGGAGAGGCGGGTCCCGGAGCCCGGATCGGAAACCGACTTCAGCAAGAGATCAAACCTCGGGCCCGACGTGTCGGCCACGAGCGTGTTGAATACGAGCGAACGGCTGTCGGGAGTCCATGCAAACCACCATTCCTGGACCGAGGCGTCCGCGCTCGTGAACCGGGACACGCTGCCACGCTCGATATCCAGGACGAAGAGATGGAGATCGTTCGGAACGCGCCTCTGGTACGCGACAAACCTGCCGTCGGGTGACATCTTGGGCGAGTACGCATTGTTGTCGCTGATCAGCAGAGGATCCACGACACCCGTCGAGTCGACGAACGCGAGACTCCGCTGTATGGTCTGCACCCCCTCGGGCACGTACAGAAGGGTTCCGGCGTCCGATACGTCGTAGTAGACCCCGCCGACGAGGCCGTGGACGAGTCCCTCCATCACTCGCTCGCCCTCCCCTTCGACCTCCATCTGTCCGGGATCGAAGGGCACGACGTAGAGATCCGAATCGATGGCGTAGACCAGGTGTCCCGAGGGAAGGTACCGGGGATGGGTTCCCGAGGCGATGAGCGTGCGGACGCTCCCGTCGTCAAGGGAAACGAGGACGATTCTGGAAGCGCCCGTTCCCGCGTCCAGGGAGGCCACCACATGCCGTCCGTCGGGCAACGGATCCGGGAAGCGCAGATATCCCCCGTCGTCCGGTCGCACGTCGCCGATATATCCCAGATCCTCCCCCTGGGGTGAGACGATTCCGAATGGTCCTGCCGCCGTTGTGAAAACGATCCGGTCATCCCGGGTCCACGTGCCGCTTGCGATCGGCGTATTGCCCACGATGTTTTCCGCCAGGAACTCGGGTCTTCCGCCCGAGGAGGAAACCCGGTACACCGCCTCGGCCGTGAAGTAGACGATCCAGCGCCCGTCGGGGGAGAAGAAGGGCATCTGGGCCCCCTCGGTTCCTCCGAGGAGGCGCGACCCGAAAGAATCGACCGGGCGGACGTACAGTCGGGACGTATCATTCCGCACAGAAGCATAGGTCACCAGCGTGCCGTCGTTTGAGATGGCAAACGAGGGCCGATCGTTGGCGAGTCGGCTTCCCCGCTCCATCATCAGGACGAACCTGACCGACCCAGTCTGCTCGACCGTCGCTCCCGACGACATCAACTGCAGCAGCACGATCAAGGTGCCGACAATCGCCACCGCTGCGGCGGCGGCGGCAATGGGCCACCATCGTCGTCGATCGACGGGGGCTGCCGCATTGCGGGCCGACGTTTGATCCGCGAAGGAAGTCGACTTCTCGGATCCGAGGGTAGCCGCGACCGGGCGCAGGTCGGCCGGGATCTCGTCGACGTGCTGGTACCGACTGTCCCGGTCCTTGCGCAGGCACTTGGCCACGACGGCATCGAGCCCGATCGGTACGCCCGAGCGAAGAGAGGTCAGGGGAGGGGGATCCTCGTTCAGGATGCCGTACACCACGGCCTGCGGATACTCTCCGCGGAACGGCCTCGCCCCGCTCACCATCTCGTGCAGCACGACCCCGACGGACCAGATGTCCGTTCTGCCGTCCAGACGATCGCCCTGCACCTGCTCGGGCGACATGTAGGCCGCGGTTCCAAGGGTGGCTCCGGGCCCCGTGATCGTATCCTGGTCGACGGTGCGGGCGAGACCGAAGTCCAGGATCTTCACCGTGCCGTCTCCGGTGACGATCAGGTTTCCCGGCTTGATGTCGCGATGGGTGACGCCGCGCGCGTGGGCGGCGTCCAGTCCCCGGGCCGCCTGGATCGTGATGTCGATCGCGACGTCGATCTCCAGCGGTCCCTCGTCGATGAGATCCCGGACGGTCCGGCCCTCGTACAGCGGCATCGCGATGAAGCGCCGGCCATTCCCGGTTCGACCGATCTCGTAGATCGTGCAGATGTTCGTGTGCTCCGCCGATGCGGCGACCTGGGCCTCGCGGACAAAGCGCTCCGCTGCAGCCGAGTCGGCGGACAGGTGCGGGGCGAGCACCTTGAGGGCTACGGGACGGTCGAGGCGGGTGTCCACCGCCCGGTACACGACGCCCATGCCGCCTTCGCCCAGCTTTTCGACGATCCGGTACGGACCGGAATCCAGTTCATGTTCCATGGCCGACGAGGTCGCGTGCAAGAGGGCCGCCGGCGCCCATCATTGTCAGGTAAAACCCGGCGAATGACGTCAGGGTAATAAGGATACCCTCGGTTGGCAACCGGGGAATCCCCGTCGCCTTCACGCTGAATCCACAGGGCATGGTCCCGAGCGGCGTTTCCGCTTACGGGATTGACGTAGTTTCGCTGGCGCTACCCACGGGCCTGTGCCGGCCCTCGGCGCAGCCTCGCGGGTTGAGGATCGGTCATGTTCCTTTCTCGAAGAGGTATTCCATGCGGGAGGACGTGCGAAAGCTCTGGCCTGAGATCGACTGGATCGCGAGCGAGAGCCTGCGGGAACAGGTCGCGCGGACCTGGGAACTCGCGCTGGACCGGAGCCCGCTGACGCCTGGCGACCTCCGGTCGATTCCCTTCACACTGGTCGTACCGGACTGTCCGGCC
Source organism: Bacteroidota bacterium (assembly GCA_024640835.1). Taxonomy (GTDB): domain Bacteria; phylum Bacteroidota; class Rhodothermia; order Rhodothermales; family UBA10348; genus JAHEEH01. Next base: position 6,269 of record JAHEEH010000024.1, on the reverse strand, counting down.
TCGTTCATGGACCACAAGCGCTGCGTGGTCCACATTGCGCTCCGGAGTGCCGAGGCCATGCAGGAGTTCCTCGGGTCGTCCCTGGCCATCGACATGGACACGGTCGTCGCGGGTGCGATCCTGGCGGATGTGGGCAAGCCTCTCGAGTACGCGCTCGAGGATGGTCGGCTGGTGCAGAGTGACAGGGGACGCGCTCTGCGGCACCCGTTCACGGGTGTGGCGCTGGCCATGGAATGTGGCGTACCGGACGAGGTGTGTCACGTCATCGCGGCTCACGCCGCGGAGGGCAACCTGGTGCGGCGATCGACGGAAGCCTGGATCGTGCACCATGCCGACTTCATGAGTTTCGAGCCTTTCAAGACGCTCAAGTAGACCTCCATGTCCGAGACGATTACGGCCACGATGGCCCGATGGGCCGCCAGATTACAGTACGATGACCTGGGCGGGCGCGCCGTACACGAGGCGAAGCGTTACCTGCTGGATTCCCTGGGTTGCGCGCTCGGTGGACTCCGGCAGGAGGACTGCCACATTGCGCTCGGAGTGCTGGAGGAGACGGGAGGGCGCGGATCGGCGACGGTGATCGGCACGGGATCCCGTACGGACCCGGTCACCGCGTCGCTCGCCAATGCGCTCATGATCCGGGTCATGGACTACAACGACATCTACTGGCAGCAGGACCCGTCGCATCCGTCGGACATCATCCCGGCGGCGATGGCCTGCGGCGAGCGGGCGGGCGGATCCGGCCGGGACCTGATCCTGGGCATCGTGCTCGGGCACGAGTTCGAGATGCGCTTCTGCGAGGCGGCCATTCCGGGCATCCGGGAACGTGGATGGCACCATGCCACCCTCACCGCCTTCGTTTCGCCGATCGTCGCCGGCCGTGCTCTCGGCCTGTCGGCAGATCAGATCCAGCATGCCATCGGCATCTCGGCGTCCCGCCACGCCACGCTCGGAGCCGTCACGGCCGGGAAGCTGACGATGATGAAGAACACGGTCGATCCCATGGCCACGCAGAGCGGTGTCCTTGCCGCGATGCTGGCCGAGAAGGGCTATACGGGACCGGAGCACGTGATCGACGGGAAGGAGGGCCTGGTGCACTGCTTCGGACCCGATTGGGATCTTCGAAAGCTCACGGACGGCCTGGGAGACACCTGGCGCATCGAGCGCTGCGGCATGAAGGCGTTCCCGGCGGAGGCCCTTACCCACACGCCGATCTCGGCCGTCCTGGACCTCGTGAACGAGCATGACCTGAAGCCGGCCGAGGTCAGCGAAATCCGGATCCGGTCGCTCGCGCGCGCGGCCGACATCCTGGCGGATCCGTCCAAGTACGACCCGCGTTCCAAGGAAAGCGCGGATCACAGCCTGCCCTACGTGGTCGCGGCGGCGCTGGTGGATCGGGCCGTGACGCCGGCCCAGTTCAAGCAGGAGCGGATCCTCGCGGAAGACATCCGCTCACAGTTCCGGAAGGTGAAGGTCGTTGCGGATCCCGAAATCGAAAAGGTGTTTCCGGCCCTCCAGCGTGTCCACGTGACGATCGAGACCGTGGACGGAAGGGAACTGACCCGGCAACTGGATTATCCGAAGGGCGATCCGCGCAATCCCCTGACCGACCGCGAAATCGAGCAGAAGTTCGATGCCCTCGCCGAGCCGGTGCTCTCGGCAGACGCGCGCCGGCGGCTCAAGGAGGCCGTCTGGTCGCTCGAGTCCGAGGCCTCGATTTCCGGTCTCCTGGCGCTCTGCAAGGCCGACCGGTCCTTCTGAGCCATGGGTCAGACGCTGACATCGAAGATCGCGCGGGCCCACATGACGGCGGGACCCTCCCGGACGCTCGTCGCGGGAGATGTCGTGGCGTTGCGACCGCGCCACGTGATGACGCACGACAACACGGCCGCGGTCATGCAGAAGTTCGCTTCGCTTGGCGCCGCAAGGATCCTGGATCCCCGGCAGCCGGTGTGGCCGATGGACCACGACGTGCAGAACCGTTCGGAAGCCAACCTGGCCAAGTATGCCTCGATCGAGGCGTTCGCGCGTGCGCAGGGGGTCGATTTCTACCCGCCCGGAACCGGCATCAGCCACCAGGTGATGGTGGCCGAAGGGTACGTGACGCCCGGATCGCTCGTCGTCGGATCGGATTCGCATTCCAACATGTACGGTGCGCTGGGGGCGCTGGGCACTCCCGTCGTGCGCACCGACGCCGCAGCGATCTGGGCTACCGGCGAGTTCTGGTGGCAGGTCCCCGACGCCGTCCGGGTGGTGCTCACAGGCTCGCTGCGGCCCGGGGTGAGCGGCAAGGACGTGATCGTGACGCTCTGCGGCCTCTACAACAAGGGAGAGGTGCTGAACGCCGTCGTGGAGTTCGACGGCCCCGGGGTGGCGTCCCTGTCGATGGACGCCCGGATGACGATTTCCAACATGACCACGGAGTGGGGAGCGCTCGCGGGCATATTTCCGGTCGACCGGGTCACGATTTCCTGGCTCGAGCGAAGACTCCAGGTCCTCTCGGCCCGGGGCGTGGAGAGATTCTCGCAGGCTGACCTCGACGCGTGGAGGACGGATCCACCGGCGCCTGACGCAGATGCCCGGTACGAAGCCCGGATCGAGCTGGACCTGGGGCGCGTTGCTCCCCACGTCTCCGGCCCCGACACGGTGCAAGTGATGCGGTCCGTCGCCGATATGGAGGGCGACCGCGTCGAAATCCAGAAGGCGTACCTCGTATCCTGTGTGAACAGCCGCCTGGAGGATCTGGAGGCGGCCGCACGAGTGATCCGGGGGCGCAAGGTGGCACCCGGGGTTTCGTTGTACGTGGCGGCGGCGAGCCGGGAGATCCAGGACGACGCGGAGCGCTCCGGAGCCTGGGGCGAGCTCGTGGAGGCCGGGGCCCTCGTGCTCCCTCCGGGGTGTGGCCCCTGCATCGGCCTTGGCGAGGGACTTCTCGAGGCAGGAGAGACCGGGGTTTCCGCGACGAATCGAAACTTCAAGGGACGCATGGGCTCGCGGGACGCCAGGGCCTATCTCGCGAGCCCCGAGGTGGTCGCGGAGTCGGCGGTCCGAGGCTATATCGCGGGGCCGGTCGCCGTCGACGTGCAACCGCTGGAATACCGCTTCAACCGTCTTGACACGGAGACGCCTGCGGAAGTCGTGGACATCGAGAAGGGATTTCCCGCGCGCGCGAGCGGGCGCCTCGTCCTCGTGGCCAGGGACAACCTGAACACCGACGGAATCTACGGCAAGGACTACACCTACCGGGAGGACATGACGCCCGCCGACATGGCCCGGGTCGTCATGGAGAATTACGATCCGGGATTCGCATCGCGCGTGCAGCCGGGCGACATCCTGGTCGGAGGACGCAACTTCGGGACGGGCTCCAGCCGCGAACAGGCCGCGACCGCCCTGAAGGCCGCAGGCATCGCGATGGTCATTGCCGGCTCCTTCTCGCAGACGTACCTGCGCAACGCGTTCAACAACGGATTCATCTGCATCGCCTGCCCCCCGCTCGTCGACCACCTGAGGGAACGCCTGCCGGAGGATCGGCCCACGCTCATCCCGGGGGACGTCCTGGACGTCGATTTCGCACGGGGCACGGTATCGACCGGGTCCGAGACCTTCCGCTTCGTACCGCTCGGGAAAGTGCCCCAGTCCCTCATCGTGGCCGGTGGCATCGAGGCACAGATCCGCAGTCGCCTCGGGAAATGAAGCCCTTCAACCCTGGTATCCACACATCAAGCATATGGCGCGGCACACCGTAGTCACGATGCCCGGAGACGGCATCGGAATGATCGTTCTTCCCGAAGCCGTTCGCGTACTCGAGGCCGTTGGCTTCGATGCCGAGTACGTTCACGCGGACATCGGGTGGGAATTCTGGAGATCCGAGGGCAACCCGCTGCCCGATCGCACGCTGGCGCTTCTGGACCGCCACAAGCTGGGTCTTTTCGGGGCCATCACCTCGAAACCGAAGAGGGAGGCGCTCGCCGAGCTGGATCCGGCGCTGCGTGACAAAGGCCTCGTGTACTTCAGCCCGATCGTGGCCATGCGGCAGCGGTACAACCTGGACGTCTGCATCCGTCCGTGCCGTTCGTTCGGGGGGAACCCCCTGAACTTCGTCCGGCAGACGACGGACGGGGGAATGGACGAGCCTTTCGTCGACGTCGTGATCTTCCGCCAGAACACGGAGGGACTGTACTGCGGTCTGGAGTGGACCGATCCCCCGGCGCAGGTTCGGGACGCCCTGGCGACGCATCCGAAGTTCGCTGCGTTCGCGGGCACCCCGGGCCCCGACCTGGCCATCTCGACGCGCGTGTTCACCCGGAACGCCTGTCACCGCATCGTGAAGCGCGCATTCGAATATGCCCGGGAGCACGGGTACCGGTCCGTCACGGTCTGCGAGAAGCCGAACGTGCTTCGGGAGACGTCCGGCATGATGGAGGAGGAGGCCCGCCGGGTCAAGGTCGACTTTCCGGAGATCGCCCTGTGGTCGACGAACATCGACGCGCAGATGATGTGGTTGACCAAGAACCCCGAGGATTACGGGGTGATCGTGGCCGGAAACATGTTCGGGGACATCGTCTCGGACGCGTTCGCGGGCCTGGTCGGCGGTCTCGGCTTCGCCTGCTCGGGCAACATCGGAGACGACATCGCCGTCTTCGAGCCGACCCACGGCTCGGCGCCCAAGTACGCCGCGCTGGACCCTCACATCGTCAACCCGATCGCCATGATCCTCAGCGCGGCGATGCTGCTCGATCACGTGGGCGAATCCGCGAAGGCGGAGCGGATCCGCGCGGCCGTCACCACCGTGGTCTCGGAGGGAAGGGTCCGTACGTACGACATGTTGAAGATCCCCGGCGGACCGGATGCCTTCAGGAAGGGCGCTGCGACGACCGAGGCCGTGACGGACGCCATCATCGCAAAGCTCTGAGCGTCAATCAGAAGTCATTGAGCCCCAGTTATATGACGCAGGTACCTCAATCAACAGGTGAAGCAGGGCCACGCGACGAGGGGACCCGCTCTGATGCGTTCGTGCGCGTCGAGCTCGACCAGGCGGCCGGCCTGCGGGTCGAGATGCACTCCAGGGTGGAGGCGCTGTTCGGGGATTCCATCCGGGAGACCGCCGTCCGGATCGCGGACCGGTTCGGGGTCGCAGGCGCCCGGATCCTCATCGACGATCGGGGGGCGCTTCCGTTCACCCTGGAGGCGCGCCTGGAGGCTGCCTTCATGGCGGCGGGAGCGGGCCCGGCTCCAGCCGGAGCCTCCGTGGCACGTCTCCCGAGCGCACGGGACCGACTCCGCAGGTCGCGCCTGTACCTGCCGGGAAACGAGCCGAAGTTCATGGTCAACGCCGGTCTCCATCGTCCGGACGCCGTCATTCTGGACCTGGAGGATTCGGTTCATCCCGACCACAAGAGTGCAGCAAGGCGGCTGGTGTGTCACGCGCTGCGCAGCCTGGATTTCGGGATCGCCGAGCGCATGGTCCGGATCAACCAGCTTCCCCTCGGTCTCGAGGATCTGGACGCGATCGTGCCGGAGCATCCGGATCTCGTGCTCATTCCCAAGGTCGAAACGGCGGCGCAGGTGACCGCCGTGCGGGACAGGATCACTTCGGTGGCGGCCGGGGCGTCCCGTCCGGTGTGGCTCATGCCCATCCTGGAGTCGGCCCTGGGGATCGAGAACGCGTTCGAGATCGCGCGGGCTTCCGAGACCACCGTCGCGCTGACGATCGGCCTGGAGGACTACACGGCAGACCTGGGCGTGCCCAAGACCCTGGACGGGGAAGAAACCCGGTATGCGCGCACCCGGCTGGTCAACGCCGCACGCGCGGCGGGGCTGCAGGCCATCGATTCCGTCTTCGGCGACGTGGGCGACATGGAGGGATTGACCGACTGGGCGCGGCGTTCGCGAGGCCTGGGTTTCGAGGGCATGGGGTGCATCCACCCGCGCCAGATCGGTCCGATCCATACGGCCTTTGCTCCGACGGAGCCGGAGATCGAGAAGGCCCTTCGGATCGTTGCGGCGTTCGAAGTGGCGCAGCGGGAAGGGAAGAGCGTCGTGAGCCTCGGTTCGCGCATGGTCGATCCGCCTGTCGTTTTGCGGGCGCGTCGCCTGGTCGACCTGGCGCGCAGGGCTGGCCTGGTTGCCGAATCCGAATGATGGCTGACAAGGAGAAGCAAGCATGGAGTTCGTGACGAACGCCCTCGGGCGTCGTGTGCCCACGGAGGTGAACGGCGAGCCGGCCCATCCCTATGCGGGTGTCGGAGGCCTGAGGCCTGAGGGGCGGC
>JAHEEH010000023.1:7382-11154 GCA_024640835.1 Bacteroidota bacterium | reverse complement strand
CGTCCGGTCGGCTGGGCCACGCCCACGAAGGCCTTCCATGCCAGCACCGAGCCGGGGTCGGGTTGGACGTAGCGGCGGATGTCGGCCTGGATGCGCACGTACTGACGGTACAGGAGCCGGCTGGACGAGCCGCTCCCGCGGAAGAACGGAAGGCCGGGCAGGCTGCCCTCGATCTCGCCGGGGGTCAGAACGTACCGGTCCAGGAGCCAGGGCAGGTTGCCGCCGAGCTCCACGGACCCCTCGGTGCTGTACCCCTCGCTTCGCCGGAACGCATCGACCCGTGCCGAGCGCAGGGTGTACCGGAGGGCGTTGTTGATCTGCGGCTCGGTGTAGTCCTCGACGATCTGCACCCGCTGCACGGGGTCGTCGATGGAGGCCAGGATGTCGTCGAGGAAGATCTCCGAGAAGCCCGAGAGGGTGTCCGGGTTCGAAACGCTCAGGTCGAGCAGGTCCACGAACGAGGTGACGGTCGGGTTATGCCGCATCTCGAGCCGGTAGCGGGCGCCGCCCCGACCCCGCAGCACCAGGCGCAGCGCGTCGCGGCGGGCCGCCAGGAGGGAGATCGAAAGCCGGGTCCGGGCGTCGTACAGTCCCAGGAGGCGTTCGAATCGTCCGAACGGGAAGGTCAGGTACGGGTAGGTGAGGGCTGCGGATACCTCCCATTGCGCGGAAGTGAATCCCCCCGGGCCCCCCAGTTCGGCCGCGACCGTTCCCGTCGACTGCAGGGTGAACTGCTCGCCTTCTCCGAACACGTTCAGATTGCTGTAGGTCGTACCGAGCCCCATGCCGATCTCGTTGTCCGAGTCGGCCAGTGCACCGGAACGTTGCAGCATGAACGACTGCAGGCGGATCGAATGTCGGGGACGGGTCTGGAGGCGGTACCGCAGGGGGATGCGCGGAGCGCCCCGCGGACGCACGCGCATCGAATCCTCGAGGTCCGCCTGGAAGTCGGTAAACGCGAAGACTCCGGTGGCGTCGAGTCGTCGCTTGGTCGCTTCCAGGCGATCCTGGTCGTACCAGTCCCCCGGCCGGAACTGGAGGGTTCGCATCAGGAGGTCCGACGTGACCCGGCGCTCCCGCGTGAATACGGCGGTCACCCGGCCCCCGGGGATGGAGTCGGAGCGGACCTCGGTGTACACCGTATCGGCTCGAGGATCCGACTCGCGCTCTATTCCCGTCACGTCGTACGCCACGTCTCCGAACCGGAACCGCACCCCCGGGTGGATGTCCAGGATCACGTCGAACGAATCCGGGCGTACCGGGACGATCACGGCATGGATGGAGTCGCGGGTCACCCCGGCATAGCCGGACCTGCGCAGAAAGGACAGCACGCGGTGACCTTCCTCGAGAAGGAGCGGCTCGGAGTAGCGCTGGCCCACGGCGCGTCGCTTCGTCAACGGGACCGGGTCGGGAAGTCGTTCCAGCGCGATATGCGACTCGTCCACCAACCGCTTGCGGTGCTCTTCCGCCAGGGATTCGATGCCGCGAAACGTGAAATCCCGGATCCACGTCGGCTCGCCCGCGTCCACGACAAACCGCACGTGGACCTGGTCGTGCTTCTCCGTGCTGTCCACCCGGGCCGACACGGCCGCGGTTCGGAACCCTTCCTGCACGTAGAACAGGCGAAGCCGCTCCGCGTCGGCATCGAGCACCTGCGCGTCGAGGAAGGCGGGCGGCTCTCCGCTGGAGCGGACGCCGCGCCCCACCGAACCGCCGATCCAATCCCCGAAGCGGTACATCCACAGCCACCACGTGGCGCCGGGGATGCCCAGAAGGCGTCGGTTGGCGCGGGTGCGCACGTTCAGCCGAAGCTGCTCTTCGGGAAAGACCAGCCGGCCCTCGAATTCCACCGATGTGACCCGCAGGGCCTGGTCCCGATCGGCGGCTTCCTGCGCGCGGGCCGGCCTGGCCACCAGGGCAAGGACCGCCAGCACACACACAGCCGATAGCAGAAGACGGAGGGAGGGCATCCAGGTAGTTCTATGTCCGACTCCCGGTCCGAACGAGACGAACCTGGCGCGAGGTGCGATCCGAACGGCCGCCGGACTACGGGCGCCTACTCGTCCTCGTAGTAGAAATCGTCGTCTGCGGTCGGGAAATCCGGCCAGACCTCCTCGATGCTCTCGTACGGCTCGCCGTCGTCCTCCATGGCCCGGAGATTCTCGATCACCTCGGACGGTGCGCCGGTCCGCTCTGCATAATCGATAAGCTCGAGACGCGTGGCAGGCCACGGGGCATCTTCGAGGTGGGAGGCGAGGTCCAGGGTCCAGTACATCGCGATTTGGCGCATTAGAAGGGCGCTGCCGGGACGATAGTTTCCCGCTTCCGAAAAAGCAAGCCGTCAAAAACCGCCGAAAAAGCGACTGATTTCGAGGTTTCTACGGGCCCGTCGAGCAGGGGGCGCTCAATCGAACGATATGCTGCCCTGCTCGGACTGCTTCAGCAGTTCCTGGTACTCGACGGGGGTCATGCTGGGAGCGAAGAAGTACACCGGATTCAGGGCACGGCCGCTCATGTCGTGCACCTCGTAATGCAGGTGTGGCGCCTTGCTCAGACCGGAGTTCCCGGAGAACGCGATGAGGTCGCCTCGGTTGACGATCTGGCCCTTCCTCAGGCCGTCGGCGAACCTGGACAGGTGGGCATACAGGGTCACGTATCCGGCGTCGGCGTGCTCCACCTTCACGTAGTTGCCGAAACCGTTTCCACGTCCGACCTCCTGGACCACACCGTTGCCCGACGCCACGACCGGCGTGCCCCGCGCCACCTGGATGTCCAGGCCGTAGTGCATGCGGCGGATCTTCAGGATGGGGTGGTCACGCAGTCCGTAACCGGACACGACCGGTCCATCGGTCGGAAGAATGGCCGGAAGCTCCTCGAGCTGCAGGGCGTGCTGCCCCGCCAGGAGTTCCAACTCCCGGTAGCTGTCGCGCTGGAGGTTCATCTGGTGCTCGAGACGGTCCAGCTGGCGGCTGGACGTTCTGAGGAGCGATGCCGCCGACGGGCTGTAGCGGTCGAATTCCGCGTACGGATCGGCGCCGCCGACACCGAGCTGCCTCACGTCGTCCGAAATCGGTTCGGCCTCCAGGAGCGACCGGTACAGATCCTGGTCGGTCTCGGCCAGCTTGTCGAGGCGGACGGCGGCCTGTTCCATGCGTTCGACCACGTCACGAAGCTGGGCCTGCAGGACGGCGTTCTCCGCCTTCAGGGACATTTCCTGGGGCGTCTCCACGTAGTGGTCGATCCCCCAGGTCAGCACGAGAGCAAGCACGATCGCGAGCGAGGCAATGGCCGCCACCTGAATCCGAAGCCGTCGCATCCGGTCCTTCAGTTCAACAAACGCGCAGGCCTCGTGATCGTATGTGTAATAGCGGTTCTTCGCCATAAAGACCGGGGCGGATCTCGCGTACCAGTTGGTTATCGGGTCAGGTCCCGCACATCATAAGCCGGGACCGTGATACGGAAGCGGGAAGCCCCGGACGATGCCCATCGTGCAGTCGGACTAAAAACGAAGTGAAGCGGATGTTTCGTGCCCGTACGAAGATTATTCAGGAATTGTCAAAATGCAATCACCGGGATACCCCGAGAGCGATGTCATCCGTTCCCCCATCCTCGTCGGGGATGATGGCGTCGGCCTCGATCTCGACCAGCATGGCCGGATCGATGAGGCGCGAAATCTGCACCATCGAGGTCGCGGGGCGGATGTCGTGGAACACCTCGCCGTGCGCACGGCCGACTTCAGGCCACCGGTCGATGTCCGTCACGTAGATCCTGG
>JAHEEH010000023.1:6750-7372 GCA_024640835.1 Bacteroidota bacterium | reverse complement strand
GGTCCGTACGACGTGCGACAGGCTCGCACCGGCCGCTCCCAGGGCCCGTTCGATGTTCTTGAGGATCTGGAGGGTCTGGACGTAGGGATTCCCGATGCCCACCAGGTTGCCCTCCGCGTCCGTGGCGGTCGTGCCGGACACCTGGACGTGGCGCCCGATGCGCACTGCGCGGGAGTACCCCACGATCGGTTCCCAGCGTGTGCCGGTCGAGATATTCGTTCGCTTCATCGCGGGCTGGACGGGTTCGACCTCCGCCCGAAGCTACGACTGTCCTCCTTCATCCGCCCCGTCCGGATTCATGCGACTTCGAACTCGGCTTCGTGCCCGGCGACGCGAAGCCCGAACCACCCGGGCTCCAGCCGCCTTCCGCCGGGGGCGTGGAACGCCAGGTCGCGGGTCGGGAACGCGAGGAGCTCCGTGCGGGTCTCCCCGGGGTCCAGCCGGATCTTGCGAAAGGCTCTCAGGCGCTCGACCGGGGGTGAGACGCTGGCGAACCGGTCGCTGACGTGTACGCGAAGCACTTCGGAACCGGGGCGTGTTCCCCGGTTCGTCACCGTGACGGACACCCGGACCGTCTCGCCGGCACGGACCCGTGCGGACTCGAGGGACAGGCCGGTCACCT
>JAHEEH010000023.1:0-6740 GCA_024640835.1 Bacteroidota bacterium | reverse complement strand
AGCCCGTGGCCGAAGGGCCAGGCGGGATCGAAGGCGTCGAAGGGAATCTGCTGTCCGAGGCCGTATGCGGATCCCAGGCGGTCGGAATGCCGATGGTCGTAGGGAAGCAGCGGGTTGGCGTGACGCGGCCACGTGAACGGGAGCCGGCCTTCGGGTTCGACGACGCCGGTCAGGACGTCCACGATCGCCGGTGCTCCGGCCATTCCCGGACGTCCGGCCCAGACGACGGCCGCAGCGCGGCGTGCGAGGTCGTGGACACGGAGGGGCCGGTCTGTGAGCAGCACCAGGATGACGGGCCGGCCGGTCGCCAGTGCGGCCTCCACCAGGCGCGCTTCCCCCGGATCCGGCTCCAGGTCGTGCCGGTCGCCGGGCTTCTCGACCGAGGGTCGCTCCCCGAGACAGGCCACGATCGCGTACGGGTCGATTGCCGGGCCGGCGAGCTCGTCCGGCTCGGCCGCATATCCACCGAACCGGTCGCCGAGCCGGGAGCGGAACGCATCGAGCACGGTCGGCATCGCGGTCGGGCACTGTGCTTCGTCGGTACCCTGCCAGGTCCCGGTCCAGGGCCCGAGCAGCAGGGCTCGGCTTGCCGCCGCGCGGCCCGTCACGCGGATGCGGGTGTCGGAGGCCAACGGGAGCGTGCCGTTTCGATTCTCCAGAACCACGATCGATTCGCGGGCCGCCCGGAGGGCGAGGGCAGCGTGGTCCGGCGCGCCGGGCTCCCGGCCGGGAACGGGGTCCGGGACGGGGTGGTGGAAGAGTCCGAGGTCCAGTTTCATCTGCAGGATCCGCCGCACGGACTGGTCGATCCGGGCCTCGGTGATCCGGCCGTCCGCCACGAGTGCGACCAGGTCGTCGGCGAAGCCCGCGTCGTACGGCGTCATGCTCATGTCGATCCCCGCCTCGACGGCGATGCACACGGCATCCCGCGGCGTCGGGGCGACCCGGTGGACCGTGTGGAGCTTCGCGACATCCTCCCAGTCGGAGACCACGACGCCGCGGAAGCCCAGTTCGCCACGCAGCACGTCGGTGAGGAGGCTGCGGCTGGCATGGGCGGGAATGCCGTTCACGTCGCCGGAATTCACCATGACCGTTCCGACGCCTGCCTCGACGGCCGCTTCGAAGGGCGGCAGATAGATCTCGCGCAGCAGGTGGTCCGGCAACCAGGCCGTCGTCCGGTCGATGCCGGTCGACGGCGCCGAGTAGCCCACGAAGTGCTTGGCGCAGCAGACGACGCCCTCCACGTCCCGGTGCCCGAGGACACAGGCTTCGCCTAGCGTGCGGGTCAGCAGGACGTCCTCCCCGAAGGTCTCGAAGAAGCGCGACCACAGGGGATGCCGTCCCACGTCCAGCACGGGGGCGAAATTCCAGGAGATGCCGCAGGCTCTCATCTCGGCCGCCGTGACGGCAGCCGCTTCACGCACCAGGTCCGGATTCCACGACGCGGCCATGGACAGGGCCTGGGGAAAGAGGGTCGCTCCCCGCGTGTACCCGGCGCCATGCACCGCGTCGATGCCATACACCAGCGGGATGGCCAGGCGCGTGGCGGCGGCCGCGGCCTGCAGCTCGTCCAGGAGCCGTCGCCAGTCGTCGGTCCCGAGAGCGGCGTCGCGCACGTTCAGCACCGATCCGACCCCGCGCCGCACGATGAGCTCGCGAACGGCCTCCGGATCGAGCGCCGGCCGCTGGCCGGGTGCGGACGGTGCGCGGGTGACCGCCTGGAGCGTGACCTGGGTCATCTGCCCGACCTTCTCGTCGAGCGTCATCTCGGCGAGGATGGCGTCGGCGGTCCGAACGACGGGCATGACGGATCTTGGGGATGGCTCGGGCCGCCAAGCTACGGCAGGTCGACCATCACCGTCCCGGAACCACCGGGATCATCCTTCCGATCCCTGGCGGGACCCATCCTGGGCGAGTGCCGGCGGGCGCGGCTTGCGTCGCAGCACGGCGATGGACAGGTCGTCGGACGACCGGGCGGGGCCGCAGAAGTCCGCGACGGCCCGGACGATTCGACTCCCGACCTCCTCAGCCGTTCGGCCGTGGCTGCCCTCGAGCAGGCGTCGGAACCGCTCGTCGCCGAAGAAGTCACCGGTTTCGTCTCGCGCCTCGGTGACCCCGTCGGAATAGGCCACGAGAAGGTCACCGGGTTCGACGGGGAATTCCTGCTCGGCATACCGCGTGCCGCCGGCGAGGCCGAGGGCCGGTCCGCCATGCTCGGTTTCGCGGAGTCCGGACCGGCTGATCAGCACGGGCGGCAGGTGCCCGGCATTCAGGATGCGCAGCTCGCCGCCGCCGAGCGTGGCCTCCACGTACACGAGGGAGGCGAACCGCCCGGGGAGTCCGTCACGGCAGAATATCGCGTTCACCCGCGCACCGAGCTCGGCCAGAGACTGGCAGGCCGGGGCGACGGCGCGAACCGTTGCCTGGAGCTTGGCCATGAAGAGTGCGGCCGGGAGACCTTTGCCGGCCACGTCGCCGAGGCTGACCGAGAACCGGGTGTCGTCCACCGCCTGGAAGTCGACCAGGTCCCCGCCCACGTCGTTGGCCGGCTCGGTGTGAAGCCACACTTCCCACCCCTCGAACGCCGGCCGCTCCTCCGGCATGAGGGCGATCTGCACGGCGCGACCGGCCTCGAGCTCGTCCCGGGCCAGCAGCTTGTCCTTGAGCTCCAGGCCCAGGATGAACAGGAGCACCAGGAAGCCCAGCAGCAGGTTGCCCGTGTTGGCTCCCCCGACGAGGCCGGCGCCGTGCGCGGCCAGCACCATGCCGACGAGGAGAATCAGCCGGCGAGTGGGGGTGAGCTTCAGGAACAGGCTCTTCACCAGCCACCACGTGGAGACGAACCAACGCTGCACCGGTCGCATCGCGGCCAGCTTCTCCCGCTCGTTCTGGTCCAGGAAGAACTCGTACGTCTCGCGAAGGTCGCGTCTCAGGACCTGCGGAAGCTCTCCGTCCTGCAGGTCGCTGAACACGGTTCGCGCGAAACGTGCCGACTTTTCGTAGACCTCTCCTGCCGTGTTGCGCGTCATGGGTACCGGGATGAGTCAGGCGAGTGTACGAACGACCGCGCGTAAGGGTGCACCCCGGAGCGGGTGGCCGCCACGGGTCACAACGTGTACTTTCCGCGCGCGCCCCTTCGAACCCGGACCCCCGCCATGGACTGGATCGTCCTGCTTCCCCCGATCGTCGCCATCGTGCTGGCCCTGTGGACCAAGGAGGTCCACCTGTCGCTCTTCACGGGTCTGTGGCTCGGCACCACCATCCTGGTCGGCGGGAATCCGGTGACCGGGCTTCGCGAGCTCGTGGACCAGCTGGTCGTGGTGTTCCAGGACCAGGGCAACACCCGCATCGTCTTCTTCTGCCTGCTCGTCGGCGGGCTCATGGCCATGGTGCAGGCGTCGGGAGGCGTGGCCGGATTCGTGCTCTGGGCCCAGCGGCGGGGTTGGGGAACGACGAGGCGCGGAGCGGAGCTGCTCGCCTGGGTGGTCGGGATGGTGGTCTTCGTCGAGTCCTCCATCACGTGCCTGGTGGTCGGTGCCGTCAGCCGGCCTTTCTTCGACCGGCTGAAGATCCCGCGCGAGAAGCTGGCGTGGTACTGCGACGCGACCAGCGCGCCGGTATGCATGACGATCCCGCTCAACGGGTGGGGCGCGTACATCCTCGGACTCCTCGCGGCGCAGGGCGTCACGGCGGGGGCCGTGGGCCTCCTGGTCGGCGGGCTCGCCTACAATTACTACAGTTGGCTGGCCATTCTCTTCGCCCTGGTCCTCGCGATCACCGGTTGGTCGTTCGGCGGGATGCGGCGGGCGGAGGCGCGGGCGACCGAGCTCGGCGAACTCACGCGGCCGGGTTCGCAGCCCATGGTATCGGAGGAGGTCACCGAGCTCGAGCCGATCGAAGGCTCACCCCTCCTGGCGCGCGACCTGGTTGTCCCGATCGCTGCCATGGTGGCGATGATCTTCGTGGGTCTCTGGATTACGGGCGACGGCAACCTGATGCAGGGCAGTGGCTCGACGTCCGTTCTCTGGGCCGTCGGCGTCGGGATCGGCGTCGCGGGTGCCCTCTACATGATTCCTCGTCCGCTCCGGGGAGGAAAGCCGCTCATGACGCCGGTGCAGGCGAGCTCGGTGGTGCTCAGGGGCACTTCCGGACTGGTCGGCGTGACGATCCTGATCATCTTCGCGTTCGCCCTGGGGCAGGTGTCCCGGGCCCTCGAGATGGGGCCGTACGTGGTGGGCCTCATCGGGGAGAGCGGGCCGGTCTGGTGGATTCCCGGGTTCGTGTTCCTGGTCACGTGCTTCGTCTCGTTCACGCTCGGCTCGTCCTGGACGGCGTTCGCGGTCGTCCTGCCGATTGCCCTTCCGCTCGCGACCGGTCTGGGTCTGCCGCCTGCGCTCATGCTGGGCACGGTCCTTTCGGGCGGGGTGTTCGGAGATCATGCCTCCCCGCTGTCCGATACGACCATCATCTCGTCGATGTCGGCTGCGTGCGACCACGTGGACCACGTGCGGACCCAGCTGCCCTACGCGACGCTCCTGGGCGGCATCACGTTCGTCGCCTACCTGGTCACGGGGTTGCTGGTCTGATGAGCGAGCGGGCGCGCATGACGGCGGAGGTGCACGGCCGGGTCCAGGGCGTGGGATTCCGGTGGTGGGTGCGGCGCGAGGCGAGGGCGCTGGGGCTCTCGGGATGGGTGAGGAACGAGCCGGACGGCAGCGTGCGCGCGGAGGCGGAGGGGCCGAGGGACGCCCTGGACGTGCTGGCCGATCGCCTGCGAACGGGTCCACCGGGCTCGCGGGTAGACCGCGTGGCCGTTCGCTGGACGCGCCCCGCGGGCATCACGGGGCCGTTCGACATCGGCTGATCCGCCGGCGGGCGGGTCCGGCGGCCAGGTCAGGCCACCGACTTCTCGTCGGGCGGGGCGTAGATCGAGTTCGCGTAGTCGGTCACCATGCGATCGGCCGAAAACCGGTACGCGAGTCCCTTCATCGCAGCGCGCATCCGGGAGATCCAGCCGAGCGGGAGGCCGCTTTCGTCCCGGTCGTAGAACAGCGGCACCACCTCCTGCGCGATCGTGTCGTACAGGCACGCGGCGTCCTCGGGGTCCTGGACGGCCGGGTCCTTGTAATCGTGACCGGAATCCTCGCCGATCGTCCAGCCGTTGTCTCCCGCGTAGCCCTCGGGCCACCATCCGTCGAGGATGGACAGGTTGAGTCCGCCGTGGATGGCCACCTTCTGACCGCTGGTGCCGCTCGCCTCGTAGGGACGCCGCGGGTTGTTCAGCCAGACGTCGCATCCGGACACCAGCATCCGTCCGACGGCCATGTTGTAGTTCTCTAGGAACACCAGGCGCCCGTCGAAGCGCGGATCCCGGGTGAGCTCGAAGATGGAGTGGATGAAGCGTTGCCCTTCGGCGTCATGCGGATGCGCCTTGCCGGCATAGAGCACCTGGATCGGTCGCT
This sequence comes from Bacteroidota bacterium, assembly GCA_024640835.1. Classification (GTDB taxonomy): domain Bacteria; phylum Bacteroidota; class Rhodothermia; order Rhodothermales; family UBA10348; genus JAHEEH01. The sequence continues at coordinate 1,278 of JAHEEH010000023.1, read as the reverse complement.
CGGCGTCGCGGAACAGGGCGACGGCGCGTTCGAGATCGTGGAAGAGGAGCGGCGCGCGCTTGTACGTCGCGAAGCGCCGCGCAAACCCGATCGTGAGCCGATCCGCGTCCAGCCCCGAGCGCTGCGGCATGGTCTGGTACCGGATGTGGCGATCGGTGAACCGCACGAGGGCCTCCCGCAGGCTCCGGCGGTAATCCCAGAGCGCCTCGTCGGGAATCCCGTCGATGCGGTTCCAGACCTCGGGATCACCACGGCGCTCCATCCAGTCGTCGCCCAGGTGCTCGGCCAGGAACGGCCGGGCGTGGCGGGCGGTCCACGTGGGGAGGTGGATGCCGTTGGTCACGTGTCCGATGGGCACTTCGTCCACCCGTCGGTACGGGTACAGGTGATGCCACTGGCGTCGGGCCACCTCGCCGTTCAGCCGGGAGACACCGTTCGCCGACCTCGAAAGACGCAGGCCCAGGACCGTCATCGTGAACGACTCGGTCATGTCGTGCGGATTCACGCGGCCGTATGACAGCAGGTCGTGATCCGAGAGCCCGATGCGCTCGCGGAAATGGGCCATCTGCTCCAGGAACAGCCCCGGCTCGAACCGGTCGTGGCCCGCGGGAACCGGCGTGTGCGTGGTGAACACGCACTGCGAGCGCACCCATTCCTCGGGATCCGGGTCCTGGTGGCCCATCTCGCGGCGCTCGCGAAGCAGGTCGAGGGTCAGAAAGGCGCAGTGCCCCTCGTTCATGTGGAAGACGTCGATCGGCTCGCCGAGGGCGCGGAGCAGGCGCAGGCCGCCGATTCCCAGCGCGATCTCCTGCTGGATTCGGGTCCGCCGATCGCCCTGGTACAGGCGGCGCGTGAGGAACCGGGTTTCGTACGGGTTCGCATCGAAATCGGCGTCGAGCAGGTACAGGCGCACGCGTCCGACGTCCATGCGCCAGGCGCGGAGCTGCAGCGGCTCCCACCCCAGGTGGACGGTCACGGTCAGCGCCTCTCCGTTCGGACCGGTCACGGGAGTCACCGGGTGCCGCGTGGCGTCTATGGACGGGTACTCGTCCTGCTGCCAGCCGTCCGAATTGAAATACTGCTTGAAGTAGCCGTCCCTCAGGAACAGGCCGACGGCGACCAGGGGCAGCCCGGCGTCGGACGCGGCCTTCACGTGGTCGCCAGCCAGGATCCCGAGACCGCCCGAGTACAGCGGAAGGCTCTCGTGAAGCCCGAACTCCATGCAGAGGTAGGCCGTGCGCGGGCGATCGGAGAGAGGCCCCTTCGATGCCATGTAGT
>JAHEEH010000369.1 GCA_024640835.1 Bacteroidota bacterium | reverse complement strand
GTGCGAAGCGCGGGCGGACCCTGGGGTATCCGACGGCCAATCTCGTCCCGGACGACGCGCGCAAGCTCGTGCCGGCCGACGGCGTCTATGCCGTGTCGGTATCGCATGGAGGCAGATCCTGGGGCGGGATGATGAACATCGGGCGGCGCCCGACCTTCGAGGAATCCGAAGTGCGCATCGAGGTCCACCTTCTGGATTTCGAAGGCAATCTCTATGACCACAAGCTCACCGTCGATTTCATCGATCGGCTTCGCCCCGAGCGCCGGTTTCCGTCGATCGAGGCGCTGGTCGCCCAGCTCCGCGAGGACGAGACGCGTTGCAGATCCCTGCTGAAGTCCGTATCTTTATAGGCTACAGTGGCACGTCGCCACGCCCGTCTGATGACGGCACTCTCTTCTTTACGATGGTAGAATCTAAAGAGGACCTATGATCTCGAAGGACAGCGTAGAGGAACTCGTCGGCCGCTTCGGCAAGGACGAGAAGGACACGGGCCGCGCGGAGGTTCAGATTGCGATCTTTTCGACCCGCATCTCGGACCTCACCGACCACCTCAAGCGGCACCCAAAGGACCACTCGACCCGTCGTGGCCTGCTGCAACTCGTCGGCAAGCGGCGCCGGCTGCTCAACTACCTGATGGCGAACGACATCGAACGCTATCGGTCGGTCATCGCGGAGCTCGGCATCCGCAAGTAACGAACTCCGGGGCAGCATCCCTCTGCGGGACGCCGCTTCGTCATTGAATGCTCTCGGCTCTTCCGCGCATCGCACCGTGTGGGTGCCTCGCGCCTGTGTAGGGAGTAGGTAACGGAAAAGAACACACAGAGGAACGCATCCATCATGCAGAATGGAATCACGCGCGACATCGAATTCGCGCCGGGAAAGATCATTTCGCTCGAAACCGGAAGGCTTGCGAAGCAGGCGGGAGGGGCAGTCGTCGCCCGTCTGGGCGACACCATGGTGCTCTGCACCGCGGTAGTGGCCGACACCCCGAAGGAAGGCCAGAACTGGTTTCCGCTCACGGTCGACTACCGTGAGAAGTACTCCGCGGCCGGCAAGATCCCCGGCGGCTTCTTCAAGCGCGAGGGACGTCCGACCGACAAGGAAGTCCTGACGTCCCGCCTCGTGGACCGCGCCATCCGACCGCTTTTCACGGACGGATTCTTCAACGAGGTGCAGGTTCTCGTCAACGTCCTCTCGGCAGATCCCGAGAATAACGCCGACGTGCTCGCCGGTGTCGGAGCCTCGGCCGCCCTGCTGCTGGCCGGCGCTCCCTTCGACGGTCCCATCGCCGAGGTGCGCATCGGCCGTGTCGACGGCACCTTCGTCGTGAATCCGACGATCGCCGAGCTCGTCGAGAGCGATTTCGACCTGGTCGTCGCCGGCAAGCGCGATGCGATCGTGATGGTCGAAGGCGAAATGAACGAGGCCACCGAGGACGATATGCTCGAGGCCCTCGACGTCGCTCACGAAGCCATCAGAAAGCTCTGCGAAGCGCAGGTGGAGTTCGTGGCGGCGGCAGGCGGACCCAAGCCGTTCTCGTACGTTCCCCAGAGCCTCCCGGAGGGTCTTCTGTCGCGGGTCCGTGACCTGGTGGGCGATCGCATGGCGAAGCACGTGCGCTCCCCGTACGAGAAGTCGTCCTTCTATTCGGGAATCGACCAGATCAAGGACGAGGCCCTCACCGCGCTTCTCGGTGCGGCGAACGCGGAAACCGGCGCCGAGCGCGCCGCCGCCACGGCCGAGGGTTGGACCGCGGGCCAGATCAAGGACGCGGTCGGAGCTGTCGAGAGCGATGCGATGCGGCACATGATCGTAGACGAGGGCAAGCGTATCGACGGTCGCGGTCTCACGGACATCCGCGACATCTGGACGCAGGTGGGATACCTGCCCCGCGTCCATGGCTCGGCGATCTTCACGCGCGGCGAGACCCAGGTTCTGGCATCCGTAACGCTCGGAACGTCCAAGGACGTCCAGCCGGTCGACCAGATCTTCGACACGAACGACAAGCGGTTCTACCTCCACTACTCGTTCCCGCCGTTCTCCACGGGCGAGGCCAAGTTCCTTCGCGGACCCGGGCGCCGCGAGATCGGCCACGGCTATCTCGCGGAGCGCGCGCTGGAAGCCATGCTTCCTGACACGGAGGAGTTTCCCTATACGATCCGGCTGAATGCGGACGTGCTCGAGTCCAACGGCTCCTCGTCGATGGCGAGCGTATGCTCGGGGGCCCTGGCCCTCATGGACGCGGGCGTGCCACTCCGCAAGTCCGTCGCCGGCGTCGCCATGGGTCTCATCAGCGAGGGGGGCAAGACGGCCGTCCTCTCCGACATCCTCGGCACCGAGGATCACCTGGGCGACATGGATTTCAAGGTGACCGGCACCCGTGACGGCATCACGGCCTGCCAGATGGACATCAAGATCTCCGGGCTCTCCCGCGATCTGCTCCGCACGGCCCTCATGCAGGCGAACGCCGGCCGGATGCACATCCTGGACATCATGGACCAGGAGCTGTCCGAGCCGCGCCTGGAGCTGTCCCCCTTCGCCCCGCGGCTCACGCAGATCACGATCGATGCCGGATTCATCGGCGCCGTAATCGGCCCGGGAGGCAAGATCATCCAGGGAATCCAGCGCGAGACGAACACGTCCATCGACATCACCGAGGAGGACGGGGTTGGCATCGTGACGATCGCCGCCACGAACGAGGACGATGCGATGCGCGCCCTCGAGATCGTTCGCGGCATCGTGACGGTACCCGAGGAGGGCGAGGAATACGAGGGAACGGTCCGCAAGGTGGAAGCCTTCGGGGCCATCATCGAGATCATGCCCGGAAAGGAAGGCCTTCTCCACGTCTCGGAACTGGACTACGGCTTCGTGGATCGCGTGGAGGATTACCTCCAGGTGGGCGACAAGGTCAAGGTGAAACTCATCGAGGTCCGTGACGACGGCAAGCTCCGGTTCAGCCGCAAGCCGTTCCTGGAGAAGCCCGAGGGCTGGGAGGAGCGTCCTCGCGAGAGGCGTGAAGGCTCGCGTGACGGCGGACGTGGGGGTCGCGGCGGCGGTGGTCGCGGCGGCGACCGGCGCGGCGGCGG
>JAHEEH010000368.1 GCA_024640835.1 Bacteroidota bacterium | reverse complement strand
TCGTAGATGGCCTGTTGCCCGATCCACTGCGTCAGGTACTGGTTCACGAACGACAGGACGCCCTCCGCGACCAGCACGACGACGAGAAGGACGATCATCTTCCGGAGACCGGGAAGGTCACCGGTGACGATATGGCGGTCGATCGCCAGCTGGACGAGCTTGGGGACCAGCGGACCGAGGAAGGCCTCCGTCATCACGGTGGCGAACGCCAGCGCCACCCAGCGCCTGTAGGGCACCAGGTACGTGATGATCCGCCCGAGCAGTCGGCGGTCCAGGCCGCGGCTGCCGGGTTCTTCCTTCTTGTTTTCGCTGTCCGACACGGTTTGTCCGGTTCAGGCCATGGCCTCGAGTTCCTGTTCCAGCAGCTGCTTGCGGTACAGGGACGCGTAGAGTCCGTTGCGCTCCAGGAGCTCCTCGTGAGTCCCCCGTTCCACGACGCGGCCCGCGTCGAGGACGACGATCAGGTCGGCGTCCTGGACGGTCGAGATTCTGTGGCTCACGATCACGATCGTGCGTCGCCCGAAATGCTCGCGCAGGTTGCCCAGGATGGTCTGCTCGGTCCGCACGTCCACGGCCGACAGCGCGTCGTCCAGGATCAGGATGCGCGGATCGCAGACCAGGGCCCGCGCGATGGCCGCCCGCTGCTTCTGGCCGCCCGACAGCGTGATGCCCCGTTCGCCGACGAGTGTCTCGAATCCCCTGGCGAATTCCCGGACGTTGCCGAGCAGGTCGGCCTCGTCCGCCGCACGCTCGATGGATTCCCGGGGGGCTTCCATCCGCCCGAAGGCGATGTTTCCGGCGACCGTATCCGAAAACAGGAACACGTCCTGTGCCACGTACCCGATCGACGTGCGGAGCGTCTGAAGGGGAATCTCGCGGGCGTCCCGGCCGTCGACCAGCACGCGACCGACAGAGGGTTGCAGGAGACGCGGAATCATTTCGACGAGCGTCGTCTTCCCGGAGCCCGTACGCCCCACGATCCCCAGGGTGGAGCCCTCGGCAACCGAGAAGCTCACGTCCTGGAGCGCGGGCTCATCGTCGCCGTCGAACGTGTAGCCGACGCCCTCGAACGCCAGCGCTCCGGCCACGGCGGAAACGGACGCGTCGGTGACGTCGCCGTCCCGTATCTCGGGGGTCGAGTCGAATATGGCCTGCAGGCGGACCATCGAGGCCGCGGCGCGCTGCACCATCGAGATCACGAAGCCGAAGGCCGCGACGGGCCACGTCATCATGGCCACGTAGATGATGTACTCGGCGATGTTGCCGATCGTGATGGCCCCCACGACGACGAGCCGCCCGCCCTCCCAGACCACGATGGTCGTGGCGAGCCCGACCAGGAGCACGAAGACCGGCCTCCAGGCTGCTTCGACCAGGGCCAGGTCCAGGCTGCGCCTGCGGTACCCGGCGGACTCGACCTCGAACCCGTGCTGCTCGGCGTCCTCCCGGGAATACGCCTTGAGCACGCGGATTCCCGAAAGGGCCTCCTGCACCCGGCTCGTGAGCGACGAGTACTGGCTCTGCAGCGCATCGGACCTCTGGTGCACCATGCGCGCGACGAAAAACACCGACAGCGCCAGGAACGGCATCGGGATGAGCGCGAAGAGCGTGAGCCGCGGCGAGATCACGAACATCACGGTCATCGCGGTCACGATGGTCACGACCGCGCGCGTCGTATACATGAGGGCCGGCCCCACGTAGCGACGGACCTGCTCGATGTCACTCGTGGCCCGTGTGATCAGGTCGCCGGTCGCGTGCCGGACGTAGAAGCCGCGCGAGAGCTGCTGCAAATGGTCGTAGAGACGGTTGCGCAGGTCGAACTCGATGTGTCGGGACGCGACGACCACGGTCTGCCGCATCAGGAAGGAGAAGGTCCCGCTGAGTATGCTCAGGAGGAGAATGACGGCGGCCGTGGCGACCAGCGAAACGAAGAAGTAGCCGTACAGGAAGCCCCCCACCCCGGAGCCCTCGAACGCGCGGTAGCCGGCCACCATCCTGGGAATCCCGTCGACCGAGTACCGGACCACGATCGGGACCACGATGGCAAAGCCCGACGCGGCGACCGCGCACAGCAGGCCCGGGACAAAGAGCCTGCGGTACGTCCAGTAGTACCGGTTGATCGGAGCGAGTGGACCCATGGGAGCGTCGGGGCAGCAAGTGGATCGGAACGCCGGCGTGCAGACGGTGATCCGGCTCGGCCGATTTGGCCACGCCGTCGGCTGTGACCTACCTTCATGTGATCTTCTGCTTCCCCCGACAAGCCCCCGCCGCCCGTGCCCGAACAGCCCGCCAGGAGCCTCGAAGTCCTGGAACGCGAGAATCTGCAGCTCCGACGCGCCGTCGACGAGTTGTCGATCCTCAACGAACTCTCGGCCGCCATCGGAGCCTCCCTTGACGTCCAGGAGGTCATCCAGACCATCATCCGGCGATCCCTCAAGGCCGTTCGCGCCGAGCAGGGGGTGATTACGCTCGTGGGCGAGGAAGTGACCGATCCGACCCGGACGCTGGTCCGGACGATGGCCTCGTCCGGTGAATCCGAGGCGTACAGCCCGGATTCCAACCTGCTCGGGTGGATGCACCTGCACAAGCGACCCCTCGTCATCAACGACCCCCGCACCGACGACCGCTTCCGCGGCGTCCGCTGGCCGGAAACCATCCGCAGCATCGTGAGCGTGCCGATGATCGCACAGTCGCGGCTCATCGGCATCCTGACGCTGTACAACAAGAAGCGCGACGACGCGGGCTTCTCGGTAGAGGACCAGCGCCTGCTCGCCATCCTCGCTGCCCAGTCGGCCCAGATCGTCGAGAATGCCCGGCTGTACCAGGAGGAACGCAAGCTGGTGGAGATGCAGCAGCAGGTTCGCCTGGCGTTCGACATCCAGAGCAACCTCCTGCCGTCCGAGGCCCCTTCCCTTCCGGGGTACGACCTGGCCGCCATCTCGCTTCCCGCCGCGGAAGTGGGGGGCGACTATTTCGACTACATACGGATGGACGACGGTCGGCTTGCCGTCACGGTGGGAGACGTATCCGGAAAGGGCATGCCGGCGGCACTGCTCATGGCCAACGTGCAGGCCACTTTGCGTGGCCAGA
>JAHEEH010000022.1 GCA_024640835.1 Bacteroidota bacterium | reverse complement strand
ACGTCGTCATCGTCAATCCGTCGCTCGTTTTCGGGCCCGGTCGCTCCGGCGAGAACACCACGCGGATCGTAGAACTGGTGTGGAAGGGTTTCGTACGGGCGTACCCGGCCGGGGCGACCAGTGTCGTGGACGTGGAGGACGTGGTTTCCGGCATGCTCCTCGCGGCAGAGAAAGGTGTGACGGGACGGCGATACCTGCTCGGGGGCGAGAACCTGTCGTGGGATGACATCCTCGGCGCCCTGGCCGACGCCATGGGCCGCCCGCGCCCGCGGATACGCCTCGCACCGTTCGTGCTCTCCGCCGTCGGTCTCGTGTCCCGGATCCTGTCGGCCCCGCGGAGTGGAGGAGCGGGGCTCGATCGGGAGTCGGCGAGGATCGCTTCGGAGCGAATCCGGTACGACTCGTCCAGGGCCAGGGCCGAGCTGGGATGGAGCTCACGCCCGTTCTCCGAGACGGCCGCACGGATTGCAGCACACTACACTCGATGATGCCGGACCGCTTCCTGCCTGCGCTTCTTGCCGTTGCGGCCCTGCTCGGGGAGTCCTGCGGCCCCCCTCCCGATCAGGCCCGGCACGGGATCGAGGTCGTGGTGACCTTTCATGCCCTCTCGACGATCGTCGCCCCTCTCTTGGGCCCTGAGGGCACCGTCCACGTGCTCCTTCCGACCGGCGCTAGTCCCCACGCGTTCGAGCCGAGGCCCTCCGATCTTCGTGAATTGTCCCGCGCCCAGCTAGTGCTGAGGGCCGGGGCCGGAGTGGACGGATGGGTGAGCGACCTCGTCCCAGTCCCTTCCGTTGCCCTCCTGGACCTGGTCCCGGATTCGGCGTCGCACGCTTCGATGGTCGGGGTGGACCCCCACGTATGGCTCGATCCCGAAGCCGTGAGGGCGGCCCTTCCCCATCTTGCCGGAGCTCTGTGCGACGTCGATCCGCCCGGATGCGACGGATACAGGGACCGCTCTCTCGCGTTCGCCGCGACCATCCCGGGCCTTGTCGACCGTATCCGCGGCATGACGGCCGGTATCGCAACGGAGCACGTGGTGACCTCCGGGCCCTTCCTGGGGTGGTGGTCTGCCCGGTTCGGACCACGGATCGCCGGATCCATCGAGGAGAGCGAGGGCGTCGAACCGTCCGCGTCCCGTATGGGGGCGATGATCGACGCCGCCCGTGGATCCATAGCGGTCGTGGGACAGGCGACACTCCCCGATGGTGCCGCACGGGCGGTCGCGGAGGCCGCCCGGGTTCCGTACGTTGCGGTTGACGCCGTGGGGAATCCTGACTCCGCACCCGACTACGCGCGGCTGCTGCTCTCGATCGCGGAGGCCCTGCCGAAATCATGACCGACGCCGTCCGAACCGAACACCTGCGCGTGACCCTGGGGGATCGCGACGTCCTCCAGGACATCACGTTCCGACTTCCGGCGGGCTCCATGCTGGCCATTCTCGGACCCAACGGGAGTGGAAAGTCCACCCTTCTCCGTACCCTTGTGGGGCTCGTCAAGCCCTCCGCAGGGTCGTACCGGATCATGGGGCGTGACGGGAACGACCTTCCTCGTGGCTCGATCGGATACGTTCCGCAGATCAAGTCGCTCGACCGGATCTTTCCGGCCCGTGCCATCGATCTGGTGCTCACGGCCGATCGGGGTCGCTGGCCGGGCCGCATCTCGAAGACTGATCGTGACGTGGCGGAGGCTGCCCTGGACCAGGTCGGAGCCAGGCACCTGGTCGACCGCCCGATCGGAGCCCTCTCCGGCGGAGAGCTTCAACGCATCTACCTGGCGCGCGCCGCCATGCGGGATCCCGGGTTGCTGCTTCTTGACGAGCCCGAGGCAGGAGTCGACGCCGTAGGAACGGCCGACCTCCACGCCCAGCTGGACCGGTTCCGCTCCTCCCACGGGACGACCGTGGTTCTCGTGACGCACGACTGGGACGCAGCACAGTATCACGCCACCCACGTCCTTCTCCTGCGGGGCCGCCAGATTGCCTTTGGCCCGACCGAAGAAGCGTTCGGAGAGGAACAGCTTCGACGGGCATTCGGCCACGTGGGTCACGCCCATGCTGCACCGCGGGGAGGAACAGCGACATGATGGACCTGCTCTCCCATCCGTTCATGCAGCGTGCCCTGGCCGGCGGCGTCCTCGTCGGCATGCTCGCAAGCTACTTCGGCGTGTTCGTCGTGCAGCGCAGAATGAGCTTCCTCGGTGCGGGCCTGTCTCACGCGGCGTTCGGTGGCGTGGCGCTCGGATTGCTGCTTGGAACGGAGCCGCTCGTGGTCGCGGTTCCCTTCACGGTAATGGTGTCGCTCGGCATCAACTGGGTCCGACGCCACACCCGTCTCGCCGGAGACACGGCCGTGGGTGTCTTCTTCGCGGTCTCGGTCGCCCTGGGGCTCGTATTCCTCTCCATTCGACGCGGCATCACCGTCGACGCATTCACGTACCTGTTCGGCTCCGTTCTGTCGGTGTCACCGACCGACGTGCTGCTGGCCGGCGCCATGCTCGCGGTCGGCCTTGCCACGTTGCCACGACTCTGGGGGAGATGGGCCTACGCCTCGTTCGACGAGGAATCCGCCCGCGCGGAGCGTCTTCCGGTCGACCGCGACGATTATGTACTCTTCACGCTGCTGGCCGTGACCATCGTGGTCTCGGTCAAGGTCGTCGGCATCATTCTCATGACGGCTTTCCTCGTCATCCCTGCCGCCTCGGCCCGCCTGGTCTCGCCCACGTTCAGGCACATGACCGTCCGGGCGGTGATCATCGGAGCGGTGTCGTCGCTGGCCGGCCTGGTCGTCTCCTACCTCATCGATATCCCCAGCGGGGCTACAATCGTCCTGCTCCAGGCAGCGCTCTTTTTCGGCCTGGTGTTTGTTTCGCGGCGCGCCTGATCCGACAACCGCTCAGCCGGCCCCGGGCGGCACCAGCGGATACTCCGCGCTCACCTCGCCTCGCGCCATATCGCGAAGCCGCCGTTGCAGCAGCCGACGGCGAAAGACCGAGATCCGGTCTACGAAGAGGACGCCGTCCAGGTGGTCGTACTCGTGCTGGATGACGCGGGCGAGTATGTCGTCGGCATCGAGAACCTGTGGCGAGAAAGACCTGTCCAGGTAGCTCACGCGGATACGCTCGGGCCGGACGACGATTTCCCGGAGATCGGGGATGGAAAGACATCCCTCCTCGAATTCGCACTCCTCGTCCGACTCCTCGTCGATCACCGGGTTGATGAAGACCATGGGCTGCGGAGGCCAGGCCGACTCACCGTCGGGACCGGGTTCGCCGTACGGTTCGAGATCCACGACGAAAAGACGCTCCGAGCGACCCACCTGGGGCGCTGCGAGCCCGATGCCTTCCGCGCCCCGCATCGTCTCGATCATGGAGTCGATGAGAGCCTGCAGCCCGGGACTGTCCTGCTCGACAACCACGGTCTGCTCCCGAAGCACGGGATCGCCGTATACGTGGATTGGAAGAATCATCGATCGACAGGCAACGGCCCTCCCCTACCTGAGGACTTCAGTCGTGTTCCCCGCCCCCCCTGCGCGGCTGTCCAGGAACTCCTGCAGAATGATCCCGGCTGCCGCCGTGTCCAGCCGCCCCAAGCCGACCGGACCTCGGCCCCGGAGTCGGTCACGGGCTTCCTCGCTCGTGTACCGCTCGTCCCACCGGACGACTTCCACCTTTCCGAGCGCATTCCGGATCCGTCGGACATACAGGTCCACGCGCCTCGTGGATTCGGTTTCGCGACCGTCCTCCGAGAGCGGCCACCCTATGACGATGGTCCGAATTCCGTCTCCATCGCCGATCGCTCGAAGCTTCCTGATGGCCTCGTCGGGATCAAACGTTCCCACGGGCTGGGAGAAGATCCCCAGGGGATCGGACATGGCGATGCCGACGCGCCTGGTACCGTAGTCGATTCCCACGATCCGCCCTTCGCTCATGCCGCACGATTCCCCGGTAGGCGCCTTACCCGAGTTGGACCTCGTTCAACTCCGCCGGAATGCCCGCAAAGTCGGCGCTGCCTTCAGGAACCGCGTAATTGAGTTCCTGCAGCGGCTGCTGAAGGACCTCCTTGAGCCGCTTCGACGGCTTGAAGTGGGTCTTCCGGCGGCTCGGAATGAAGACCGTCTCGTTCGTCTTCGGGTTGCGGGCCTTCGGCTTGGCCTTGGTCTTCTTGACCTCGAATACGCCAAAATCGCGCATTTCAATTCGAATTTCCGGATCCGCCTCCATCATGAGCTGACCGATGGCGTCGACGACCGACCCCACCCAGGGCTCACACTTGTAGATGGGCTCACCGACGAGGTCGGCGACACGACGGGCAACATCCTTCTTCGTCAGGGTTCTGGAGCGGGCCGTCATCTCAATGGCATTAAATCGCGTGAATCCAATGAGATAACAAGTAACGGCAGCACGCGACGATTGTCAACCGAACCGGGGCCGGCTAGCGATGAGAATCCGCGTCTTCCTCGAAACGATACACTCCGTGAATCCCGGCCAGACGCTTGATCCGGTCGATCAGGCGCCTCAGGTGCTGCAGGTCGCTCACGTAGAGCACGATCGTCCCCTCGAACACTCCGTCTTCCGATGAGACGGTGATCGACCGAATGTTCGTCCGCAGGTCCTTCGAAATCACCGTCGTTATGTCGCTCACGATGCCGACCCGATCCTCGCCCATCACCCGGAGCGCCGCCACGAACTGGACGTCCTTTTGCCGGCTCCATTCGACGGGTACGATGCGGTCCGGCTGGTTCAACAGCAGGTTCGGTGCGTTCCGGCAGTTGATGCGATGGATCTTGACGGACCCGGTGCGCGAGATGTACCCGAACACGTCATCGCCAGGGATGGGATTGCAGCACGACGCGTAGTGCGTGGCGATGTCCGTGTGCAGCTCCCCGTCGATCATGAGCGCCGGGCTCGCCGACGACTGCGCCGTATCCAGGAAGGTCTCGTACTGAAGACGGGGCGAATCTCCTTCTCCATCCTCTCCTTCGGGCTGCGCGCCACGGGCGGAATTGAGAAGGTCCTGCACGTCATACAGCCCGACCCCGATCTCGTAGAAGAGCTGCTGCACGTTCGGGAAGCGCATGCGTGTAGCCAGACGCTGCAACTGCTGCTCCGTGAGGTCCAGACCGGCCTTCTGGGCTTTCTTCTCCCAGAGGTCCCGACCCAGCTCGGACGCCTTGCGCCTCTTCTCGTTGATCCAGTGCCGTATCCGGCCCCTGGCCTTCTGGGTGACCACGAACTTGATCCAGTCCGGGTTCGGGGTCTGCTTCTTGGACGTGATGATCTCGACCTGATCTCCGCTGTTCAGCTTGTACGACAGCGGGACCATCTTGCCATTGACCTTCGCGCCGATGCAGTGATACCCGATCTCTGTATGCACCAGGAATGCAAAATCGACGGGCGAAGCGCCGCGGGGAAGCGTGAAGAGGTCACCCCGCGGCGTGAAGACGTAGATCTCCTCGTCGTACAGGTTCAGGCGAAAATCCTTCACGAACTCGGTGGCCTGCTCCGGGCGGGGCGTTTCGAGCAGTTCGCGAACCCAGGCGAGAAACCGGTCCATCTCCTCGTCGGATCGGTCCACGCTCTCCTTGTACTTCCAGTGCGCGGCCACGCCCTTCTCGGCTACCTCGTGCATTTCCCGCGTGCGGATCTGGATCTCGACCCGGCGCCCGCCGGGGCCCAGAACCGTCGTGTGGAGACTCTGGTATCCGTTCGACTTGGGCACCGAAATGAAGTCGCGGAATCGCTCCGGAAGCGGCTTGTAGAGGTCCGTCACGATGGAGTAGACCCGCCAGCAGTCTTCCTTGCCCTTCTTCCCCTCCGACTCGAGCACGATCCGGATCGCGAACACGTCGTAGACCTCGGTCAGCGCCTTGTCCTGCCGCTTCATCTTGCGGTAGATGGAGAACAGGTTCTTGGAGCGGCCATAGACCTCGAAGTCGAAGCCGTCCGCCCGCAGCCGATCACGGATCGGGCCGATGAACTGATCCACAAACCCATCCCGGTCCTTCTTCGAGCTCCTGAGACCCCGCACGATCTCCTCGAACGCTTCGGGGTTCAGCACGCGCAGGGAGAGATCCTCGAGCTCGCTCCGGAGGGCGAAGAAACCGAACCGGTGCGCCAGCGGGGCGAACAGTTCCAGGGTCTCCGTCGCGATCTTGAACTGCTTGTGCTTGGGCAGGGACTCGATCGTCTGCATGTTGTGCAAACGGTCGGCGAACTTGACCAGAATCACCCGGATATCCGACGCCATCGAGAGCATCAGCTTCCGCACGTTTTCCGCCTGCCCGATGGCACGGCTGTCGAAGGCCCCGGAGATCTTCGTCAGGCCATCGATGATTCCGGCCAGCGTCTCGCCGAACGTGTCCCGGATCAGGTCGAGGGTCACCTCGGTGTCCTCGACCACGTCGTGCAGGAGCGCGGCAGCGACCGTCAGGTCGTCGAGACCGATGTGCCGCACGCAGAGGGAGGCCACCGCCAGCGGATGCGCGATGTAAAGCTCGCCCGACGCCCGCCGGTCGTTGCGGTGGGCCCAGTACGCAACGCGAAACGCGCGGCGGATCAGGTCGTCGTCCACCGACACCAGGTGCACGCGGCAATCCTCGATCAGCTGGTTGAGCTGCGTCTGGTACCGCGGCTCGATCTCGAGCTCCGTGCCCTGCAATATGGATGAGGAGAGTATCACGTCGGTTCAGAAGCCGGAACGATGATACGCGCGCCGGAGCGACTGTTCCGACGGGGGTTCCGTGAACCGTCCGGCAAAGTGGCTGCCCGAGCACCAAAAGAAAACGGGGCGCTCCCCCTGGGAACGCCCCGTGCGAATTCCGGAGAGAAAGGCGTCAGTCCTTCTTCTCTTCGTCGGCCTCCGGGGTCTCCTCTTCGGCCGCATCCGGCGCAGGAGCCTCCTCTTCGGCCACCTCGGCCTCGTCGACCGCAGCCACTTCTTCGGCCACCTCGGCCTCGTCGACCGCAGCCTTCTCTTCGACCACCTCGGCCTCGTCGACCGCAGCCACTTCTTCGGCCACCTCGGCCTCGTCGACCACAGCCACTTCTTCGGCCACCTCGACCTCGTCGACCGCAGCCGCTTCTTCGGCCACCTCGACCTCGTCGACCGCAGCCGCTTCTTCGGCCACCTCCGCCTCGTCGACCGCAGCTGCTTCTTCGGCCACCTCGGCCTCGTCGACGGCTGCGTCTGTCTCGGCCGCCGCTGCCGCTGCGGCCGGAGCAGCCGCCTTGACCTTGCCGCGACCCGCTGCACCACGCCGCGTGCGCCGCTTGCGACCCGCGCCGGCACTGCCCGCATCCGCCTCGTTGTAGTCCACGAGCTCGATCACGGCCATTTCCGCCGAGTCCCCCGCGCGTTGCCCGAGCTTCACGATCCGGACGTACCCACCCGGACGTTCCCCGATCTTCCCGGCGATATCACCGAAGAGCTCGGTCACGGAGTGCTTGTCCTGCAGGTCGCGGAAGACCATCCGGCGGTTATGCGTGCTGTCCGCCTTGGCCCGGGTGAGGATGGGCTCGATGTAGGTCCGGAGGGCCTTGGCGCGTGTAAGCGTCGTCTGAATCCGCTTGTGGCGGATCAGCGCGTTGGACAACGCGGCCAGGGTGGCCTTCCTGTGAGTGCTCGTGCGTCCGAGCTTGAATCCCTTGTTCTGGTGTCTCATGTCCGTCGTTCGTTCGCGACCCGCGAAGGTTGACTGGCGCGCGGGCGCCTAGACTTCCTCGAGGTACTTGTCCACGTCCATGCCGAAGTGAAGGCTCCGCTCTTCGAGAACCTGCAGGAGTTCCTGCAGCGACTTCCTTCCGAAGTTGCGGAACTTGAGCATCTCCGACTCCTCGCGGCGAACGAGATCGCCGATCGTCTTGATATTGGCCGCCTTGAGGCAGTTGTGAGCGCGGACCGAAAGGTCGAGCTCGTCAACGGACTGGGCGAGCAGCTCACGCACGCGCTGGACCTCCGCGTCGACCTCCTTCTCCTCCGCCGAGGGAGCGGGCTCCGAATCCATGCGGATGAAGAGGTTCACGTGATCGCGCATGATGCCCGCAGCCTCCGCGAGGGCATCTTCCGGCTGAATCGACCCGTCCGTCGTCACCTCCAGGGTGAGGCGCTCGTAGTCGATCTTCTCGCCCACGCGCGTCTCCTTGATCGTGTACCGTACGTTCCGGATCGGAGTGAAGATGGAATCCACCGCGATCACGCCGATGGGATCGTCCGGGCGCTTGTTCTCGTCGGCCGGCACATAACCCCGCCCCGCATCCATCCTGAGTTCGACCGAGAGATTGGCCCCCTTGGCCAACGTCGCGATGTGGTGATCCGCGTTCAGGACCGTGTACTCGCTGGTCGCGGCCGCGATGTCTCCCGCGGTCCACTCGCCGGGACCCTTGACCATCAGATGGATCACGCCACCGGCGGCCTCACCGGCCTGGAAGCGGACACCCTTGAGGTTCAGGATGATGTCCGCGACGTCCTCCGTGACGCCGTCGATCGTGGAGAACTCGTGCTGGACGCCGTCGATCTTGACGGCCGTGATGGCGACGCCGGGAAGGGACGACAGCAGCACGCGGCGAAGCGCGTTGGCGATCGTAACGCCGTAGCCACGCTCGAGGGGTTGAATGACGAAACGGCCGTAAGTACCGGAGGCCTCCTCGACCTCCACGCCTTCGGGCATCTGAATCGTGTAAGTGCTCATTTCGGCTCGTAGAGTACGTTCTGTGCAGCTTCCGAGGCCTCCGGCGGGGACCGTCGGCCCGGGGCGAGGGCGGGAGAAGAAGGACTACTTCGAGTACAGCTCGACGATGAGCTGCTCCCGGATGTTCTCCGGGATATCCGAACGGTTCGGATAGTCCAGGAACTTGCCCTGCATCTGGTTCCTGTCGACCTCGATCCAGGGGAAGGACCGGCGGGTAGTCTTCACGGCGTCCCGGACCACGTACAGGCTTCGGCTCTTGGGCCGAAGCGCGACGAGATCACCCGCACGCAGCTGCGCCGACGGAATGTCGACGACGCTGCCATTCACGGTCACGTGACCGTGCGTGACGAGCTGCCTCGCCTGCCGGCGGGTACGCGCGAATCCCATGCGGAACACGGTGTTGTCCAGCCGTGCCTCGAGAAACTTCAGTAGGTTCTCGCCGGTCACGCCCTTCTTTCGCGCCGCCTTGTCGAACAGATTGCGGAATTGCCGCTCGAGCAGTCCGTAGGTGTATTTCGCCTTCTGCTTCTCCTTGAGCTGCACGGAGTACTCGCTCTCCTTGGAGCGGCGACCACGACCGTGCTGCCCCGGAGGATGGGGCTTGCGTTCGAGCGATTTCGAGGGGCCGAAGATCGGCTCCTTGAAGCGGCGCGCAATCTTCTGTTTGGGGCCTCTGTATCGGGCCATTTCGGTTCTTTCTCGTTTGCCGGTTCAACAAACGTACGGGCACGCACCGTGCGTCCCCGTAGCCGGACTCATGCCGGGACCGCGGTTGCCCGCGATCCGATCCGCCCGCGTCAGACGCGGCGGCGTTTCGGCGGCCGGCAGCCGTTGTGAGGAATGGGAGTTACGTCCCGGATGGTTGCTATTTCGAGACCGACGGCGGACAGGGCACGAATCGCCGACTCCCGACCGGAGCCGGGACCTTTCACGTACACCTCGACCCGCCGAAGACCCAGATCGTAGGCCTCCTTGCCCGCCTCGCTCGAGGCGATCTGCGCCGCGTACGGGGTGTTCTTGCGGCTTCCCTTGAAGCCCATCTTGCCCGAACTGGCCCAGGAGATCGTGTTGCCGTACTGGTCGGTGACCGTGATGAGCACGTTGTTGAAGGTCGCCCTGATATGGACCTGGCCGTTCGATTCGACGACCACGTTCTTCTTGCGGGTGCGACCGGTAGTGCGCTGTCTTTTCGCCATGTCTGTGGGAAAGCTGGTTTGGCAGCCCTCGCGGGCTCCCTGTCACATTACTTGCGGGGAGCCTGCTTCTTGCCGGCGACCGTCTTGCGCTTGCCCTTGCGGGTGCGCGCATTCGTCTGTGTCCGCTGACCGCGGACGGGAAGACCGCGACGGTGACGAAGTCCCCGATAGCAGCCGATGTCCATCAGCCGCTTGATGTTGAGCTGCGTCTCCGTGCGCAGTTGCCCTTCGACCTGGTAGTCGTCCTCGATCATTCGACGAACGGTCCGTGTCTGCTCGTCGGACCAGGTCTCCGGCCTGTCGTTCGGGTCGATCCCCGCTTTCTCCAGGATCTCGATCGCGCGGGAGCGGCCGATCCCGAAGATGGACGTCAGCGCGATCTCACCGCGCTTCGTCGGGGGTACGTCTACGCCTGAAATACGTGGCATATCGCTTCTCGAGCGGAGGTTCTGTCCCTGGCGGGATCAGCCCTGACGCTGCTTGTGCTTCGGATTCTTCTTGTTGATGATGTAAACGCGTCCCTTGCGACGAACGATCTTGTCGTCGGAACTGCGCTTCTTCACGCTGGCACGGACCTTCATGGCATCAGCACGACCCGTACGGCCGCATTTGGTGCAGAACAGATAGAACGCACGGCGTTCGTGTTGGTTCGGATCCCCGGTTCAGCCATGGACTTCGACCTCCGACACCACGCGCGCATACGGCGGCATCCCCACGACCTCTTCGATATGACGGAAGGAAGTCAGCACCTCGGTTCCACCCCTACGGACGACCACCATGTGCTCGTAGTGCGCGGAGGGTGACCCGTCCGCCGAGCGCACGGTCCAGCCGTCCCCGTCCGTGGTGACGTCGCCCGTCCCCGCATTGACCATCGGTTCGATGCAGATCGTCAGCCCGTCCTTGAGCCGCCGACCGACGCCGCGCCGGCCAAAGTTCGGTACGGACGGCTCCTCGTGCAGGCTCCGGCCTATGCCGTGCCCCACCAGGTCCCGAACCACTCCGTAGCCGGCTCCTTCGCATCGGGCCTGAACGGCATGGCCGATGTCCCCGATGCGGTTACCGATCGCCGCCGCCGAAACGCCGGCCGTCAGCGCGTCATAGGTCACGGAGCAGAGCCTCGCACGACCCTCGTCCAGGTCGCCGACGGCGAACGTGTAGGCGCTGTCCCCCACATAGCCATCCAGGACGACTCCGCAGTCCACCGAGACCAGGTCCCCCTCTTCCAACGGACGCTCGTCCGGAATGCCGTGCACGACGACGTCGTTCACCGATGTGCAGAGGGTGGCTGGAAAGGGATTCGACGACG
>JAHEEH010000367.1 GCA_024640835.1 Bacteroidota bacterium | reverse complement strand
TTCGACGTGCTCGAGTACGTCGAAAAGGGAAACCAGGTCGAACGTCCGGTCCGCGAACGGGAGCTGGTCCGGCAGGCCGCCCGCTTCGACCGCCGCGACGCCGCGGGCGAGCGCCCGCGCCCGGTCCCGGGAATCGGGCTCGCACGCGAAGACCGAGCCGAAGCCGGCCAGCATGTCCAGGTTGCCTCCGCTGCCGCATCCGATGTCCAGGATGTCCGCCTCCGGGGGCAATCGAAGGCCGGCCAGCACGGAAGCCAGGATGCGCCGACGTCCTTCGAACCACCAGTGGCGGTCTTCGACGTCGGCGAGCTCGTTCCTCAGGACCTCGTCCACGCTAATCGGTCGGTTCGCTGCGGGGGTACGAGCCGAGCACCTTGACGTAGTCCGCGATTTCCCGAAGGTGATCCAGTGCGTTGGTCACCGGCTCATGGTCCAGGGAGCCTGCCAGGTCCAGGTAGAAGATGTACTGGCCTGGGCTTCCGACGAGCGGGCGGCTCTCGATCTTGAAGAGGTCGATGTCGCGCAGCGCGAAAACGCCCAGGCTCTTGAAGAGCACCCCCGGGATGTTCTCGTGCGGAACGTAGAGGACGCTCGTCTTCATTCCGGCGCTGCCCGCGGCCCTCGCGGGCCGGGAAGCCGGGGCGCCGGCCCGTTCGAGCGCGAGAAATCGGGTGAAATTGAGGCGGTTCGATTCGATCCCCTCCGCGATCACCTCGAGTCCGTACTCGAAGGCCGCTCTCCGGCTGGCGATGGCGGCGATCCCGGGCTCCGAGCGCCGGGCCACCATCTTGGCGGCGCCGGCCGTGTCGTACGAAGGGATCACGTCCGCATGGGGAAGGCGGGAACGGAGGAAGTCCCTGCACTGGCCCAGGGCCTGCGGGTGGGAGTGGACCTCCCTCACGGACTCCGGGGTGGTACCGGCGACGGCCATGAGGTGATGCCGGATGCGGATCTGCACTTCACCGGCAATGCGCACGTCGTGTTCGCGCAGCAGGTCGTAGTTCGCGTGGACGCTGCCGTGCAGGGTATTCTCGATCGGCACCACGGCCAGCTCCGCATCGCCCGCGACGACCGCCTCGAAAACGGCCTCGAACGAGGGGAGGGGCAGGAGCTCGGATCCAGGGGCGAAGGCCAGCGCCGCTTCCTCGCTGTAGGCTCCGATCTCTCCCTGGAAGGTGACCTTCATGGCTTACATCCGGTCCGGCGCGGAAATGCCGAGCACCGAAAGTCCGTTGCGCAGCACGATACGGGCTGCCGTAGCCAGTTGCATCCGGGCACTCGCGAGCTTCGGATCCTCGCCGATGATCCGGCACGCTCCGTAGAACTGCGTGAAGGCCACGGCCACGTCCCGGAGGTACGTCGCGACCCGATGCGGCTCGCGGGCCTCCGCCGCACGCTCCACGGCTTCCGGGAAGCCGAGGAGCACCTTGACGAGGCTGGTCTCCGTCTCGTGCGTCAGGAGCGCGAGATCGGCATCGGGATCGAAGGCGAAGCCGACCTCCTCCGCCTTCCGCAGGATGGACGCGATCCGCGCATGGGCATACTGCAGGTAGAAGACGGGATTCTTCTCGCTCGCCTCCCGGGCCAGGTCCAGGTCGAATTCCAGGTGCGTATTGGGGGATCGCATCAGGAAGAAGAACCGCGTGACGTCTTCTCCGACCTCGTCCATCAGGTCGTCGAGCGTCACGTACGTGGCCTTCCGGGTACTCATCTTGACCGGTTCGCCGCCGCGCACCAGGGTGACGAACTGGTAGATAACGACCTCGATGCGGTCCGTATCATGGCCGAGTGCTTTCACGCCCGATACGACGTCCGGGTAGGTGGCGATGTGGTCGGCGCCGAAGATGTCGATGATGCGGTCGAACCCGCGTTCGAGCTTGTCGACGTGGTACCCGATGTCGGGAAGACGGTAGGTCGGCTCACCGGTCGATTTCACCAGCACCGTGTCGTCCTCCTTGCCGAACGCCGTGGTCCGGAACCACGTGGCGCCGTCCTTCTCGTAGGCCAGGTCCCGCCCGCGCAGCGCCTCGACGATTTCCCAGATGCGGCCCGTTTCGTAGAGCGTGCGCTCGTTGAAGTACGTGTCCATCCGGATGCCGAGCCGGTGGAGGGTGCTCTCGATCTCCCGGAAGATGACCTGCTCGGCGGCCTCCTTGAAGGGACCGTCGGCGGGTGCATCCACGAGGTCGGCCCCGTGCGTCTCGTGCAATCCTCTCGCGATCTCGCCGATATAGTCACCGAGATACCCGTCTTCCGGAAATCCGTCGGGTACGGCAACGGGCCCGGACGGCCCTTCGATCTCCCTCGTGCCCCTCGACGGGTCGACGAAGGCGAGGTAGCGCGCCTTGACCGATTCGCCGAGGACGCGCATCTGGCGTCCGGCGTCGTTGAAGTAGTACTCCCGCGTGACGCCGTATCCGGTCCACTCGAACAGATTGGCGACCGTGTCCCCCAGGACCGCGTTGCGGCCATGGCCGACCGTGAGCGGGCCGGTCGGATTCGCGCTGACGAATTCGACGATGGCGCGCCTGTCCGTACCGCTTCCGGTCCGCCCGTAGTGCTCTCCGGCCTGCACGATGCGCGCGAGCTCGTCCGTGAGCCAGGCCGGACCGAACCGGAAATTGATGAATCCCGGCCCCGCGATCTCGACGGATGTGATCCGGCGCGCATCCACGTCGAGCGCACGCGCCAGGTCCTCGGCCACCTGCCGGGGAGCCCTGCGGAAATGGCGCGCCAGCTGAAGGGCCGCGTTGGAGGCCAGGTCGCCGTGCTCCGGATTGGCGGGCTGCTGGAATTCGGGAACGAATCCGTCGGGCGCCCCGCCCAGCGTGGCGAGGGCGGCGAGGATCCGGTCGGCGAGGTAGTCGCGCATCGGGACGGCGGACGGGCGGCTCGCGGCCGCACGGGAAGCGGGGGTCGAAAAAAGCCCGGCGGGGTGCCGGGCCGGAAGGGTCCGAAAGTACGAAAACGGGCCTCGCCGAGCGAACGGGGGTGTCGCCGGCCGTCCCGCAAACCTGACGGGCCTCCCGTCGTATAGACCGACCATCCCGATTCACACGGCTCATGAGGCGGCTGGCCGCGACGCTCCTTCTTTCGATGCT
>JAHEEH010000366.1 GCA_024640835.1 Bacteroidota bacterium | reverse complement strand
CGGGCTTCGGCATCGGACTCGAGCGGACCGTCGCCTGGATCTGCGGCGTCAAGCACCTGCGCGAGGCCATACCTTTCCCGCGGCTGATCGACCGAATCCATCCCTGAGGTCCTCCGGACCCACCAGACGAGGGACAGTCATGAAGACGAGAATTCCGGTGGCCACGGTCCTCCTGGCCTTCCTGCTGGCCGCACCGGCGGCCTTCGGACAGGACGCTCCACCCACCGTGTCGGTCAACGGAGAGGGCATCGTGCGCGTGGATCCCGACCAGGCGATCGTCCGGTTCGGCGTGACGACCAGCCACGCGGATCCCGAGGAAGCGCGGCGCCTGAACGCCGCCGCGTCCCGCGAGGCGATGAACGCCGTCCGCAATCTGGGCGTGGAGGAGCGGAACCTGCGCGTGGAGGGCCTTCGCCTGCAGCCACAGCAGCGGTACAATGCGACCACCCGCCAGTACGAGCAGATCGGGTTCGAGGCCGTCCGCGAGGTGCGGGTCACGCTCGACGACATCGACCTGCTGCCGGTCGTCGTGGCCCGGATCGTCCAGAACGGTGCGAACCGGCTGAACGGGATCGCCTACGACCTGGCCGACCGGGAAACCGTCCGCCACGAAGCCCTGAGGCTCGCGGCGGAGAACGCAAGCGTCAAGGCCCGGCTGCTCGCGGAGACGCTGGGTGCCCGGCTGGGGACCGTCCGATCCATCCAGGAGCTCGGCGTGCAGTTCCCGGGACCGCAGTACATGATGCGGGAAGCCGACGTGGCCCTTCGCGCGGCGGCGGACGCGGCTCCCGAGCCGGACGCCTACGCATCGGGGCAGATCGAAGTGCGGGCGAGCGTGGGTGTGGTGTTCCACCTGCTCAGCGGACAGTAACGGTCGGCACCATGCAGCACGCCCTGATGGTTTCGATCTCCGGAGTCCGGGGAATCTTCGGCCGGGGGCTGGATCCGGACGTGCTGGTGCGCTACGCGTCCGCCTTCGGGTCGTGGTGCCGGGACGAGTCGGGAGAGGATCGTCCCCTGGTGGTGGTGGGTCGCGATGCGAGGGTGACCGGGGCGCTGTGCAGCCGAATCGTCCGCGGTACGCTCCAGTCCGTGGGATGCACCGTGGTCGATGCCGGCCTGGCCACCACGCCGACGGTCGAAATGGCCGTTCTGAGGACGGGAGCCGCCGGCGGGATCGTGCTGTCCGCCTCGCACAACCCCGCCGAGTGGAATGCGCTCAAGTTGCTGAACCGGAAGGGTGAATTCCTGTCGCCCGACGAGGGTCGGGAGGTGATGGCAAGGGCGGACAGCGGTCGTTCCGTGACCGTGGAGTGGGACCGGGTGGGAGACGAGCGCCGGGAGGATTTCCTGGGTCATCACGTCGATGCCGTGGCGGAACTGGATTTCGTCGACACGGCGGGCATCGCGGCCCGCGAGCTCCGGATCGTCGTGGACGGGGTCAACTCGGTCGGGGGCGTTGCCATCCCGGCACTGCTCGAGCGGCTGGGCGTGCGCCCCTCCCACATCGTGCGGGTGAACTGCGAACCGACCGGGCGATTCGCACACGGCGCCGAGCCCCTTCCGGAGAACCTGGCCGGGACCATGGATCTCGTGCGCGAATCGGGGGCCGACCTGGGTCTCGTGGTCGATCCGGACGTCGACCGTCTCGCGCTCATCGCGGACGGGGGCATCTATGTCAGCGAGGAGCTGACGCAGGTCATTGCCGCCGACTTCCTGTGGCGGATCCGCCCAGGTCCTTTCGCCACGAACCTTTCGTCATCCCGCGCGATCGACGACGTGGCCCGCCGACACGGCCAGCAGGTGCACCGATCCGCCGTAGGGGAAATCAACGTGGTCCGGAAGATGCAGGCCGTGGGCGCCGTGCTGGGCGGAGAGGGGAACGGAGGCGTGATCCTGCCGGAGCTTCACTACGGGCGGGACGCGCTGGTCGGAACCGCCATGGTGCTGCAGCATCTCGTGAACCTCGGGTCGAGCCTCTCGGAGCTCCGCGCGGCGCTTCCGGAGTATCACATCGTGAAGCAGAAGGTGGAGATCGGGGACAGGGCCCCGGATGCCCTTCTCGCGCGCGTGGCGGAACGTCATGCCGCGGAACGGAGGACGGTGTCAAGATCGACTTCGACGAGGGCTGGGTGCATCTGCGGCGGTCCAACACGGAGCCCATCGTGCGGGTGTACAGCGAGGCTGCCGATCCCGGTGAAGCCGCGGCGCTCGGCCGCCGGTTCATGGACGAACTGCTGCGCGCCGGCTGAATCCGGGCGGTCCCTGGACTACAGGTCCACCCACCGCGCGTCCTCGACGTCCGACCGGGTCTTTCCGGGGCGTTCCCGCTCACCGAGGTTCTCCCGGGGGCGCCCGCGCGGTCCAGGGGGATCGCTCCCGGTGCCCGGCAGCGGGTTCTCACCGTGGCCCATGGCGAGGCGTACCAGGTTGCGGCCCGCCAGGTACACGCGATACGCGACCCACCCGATGATCAGGATCCAGAGGAGCTTCAGGAACATGCGGTCCGCCGTCAGGCCGGCCTGACGGGGTTGAAGAAGGTCGTGCCCGGATAGTGCATACGCGCGATCTGGGACAACAACTCCTCGAGGTCCGCGGAATTCTCCACAAAGTCCAGTCGTGACGCGTTGACGATGAGGAGCGGGGACCGGTCGTAGTGGAAGAAATAGGCGTTGTAGGCCTGGTTCAGCGCCTCGATGTACGCCGGATCCATGTTCTTCTCGAACGTGCGCCCGCGAGCCCGGATCTGGTTCATCAGGCGGTCCGTGGTACTCTGCAGGTACACCACGAGATCGGGCACCGGCACCGACGGCTGCATGATCCTGAACATGGTGTCGTAGAGCTGCAACTCGTCGCCCGAAAGGTTCAGCCGGGCGAATATGCGGTCCTTGTCGAAGGCGTAGTCGCTCACCACGACGTCGTGGAACAGGTCTCGTCCGCCGAGGCTCTGCTGTTGCCGGAATCGGCTGGCGAGGAACGAGAGCTGGGTCTGGAAGCCCCAGCGCGCGCGGTCATCGTAGAACCGTTCCAGGAACGGGTTCTCCTCGAACTGCTCCTTGATCAGACGGGCCCCGAACCTGCGGGAGATGACGGACGCGAGC
>JAHEEH010000365.1 GCA_024640835.1 Bacteroidota bacterium | reverse complement strand
ACCCCGCTTCGGCGCGGGCACGGTGCGCCAGTGGAGGAACGCTTCGTGCGCTCGTGCGACGATCGCGTCGAACTCGTCCTCGGTCACCTGTCGCACGGTCGCAATCCGGGATCCGTCGATGGGCGTGGTGACTTCGAGGTCGGGGCCCGAGCCCACCCAGTTGCCGTCGAAGCCGCCTGAATTCACGTCCTGGATGCCCAGGTTTCGAAGGAAGTCGCGGCTGGTCGGATTGGTCGTCATCGGTCGCGGTCGGTCGTTGGGATACGGACCTCCATGGTACGCAGGACGGGGAATTCGGAGAGTGACGATGGTTCGAATTCGAACCTCTCGCATGCTCCGGCATCGGTCGCCTGCCCGGCCCGCTCGTCGGACGACGCATCGGACTCGCTCATCCAGGTCCAGGCACTGATCCCGAATCCGGCCGCGAAGCCGGACGACTCGAACCGGCCCCGGGCGCCGTATCCCGCCATGATCTCGGTGTCCGGCCCGGATTCCGTTGGAATCCACACACTCGGGCCGAGGCGAAACTGCAGTGCGACCTGTTCCGTCAGGGAGATGCCGACAAACTCGGTTGCCGTACGTGCCAGACTCTTGCTCAGGAAGGACGACGGCCGCTCGACGAAATGGGGGTACAGCAGGCCCTCCAGATAGTCCGCCCGGCTTCCGACGAGGGGCAGGGTCACACCGACCTCGGTGTGCAGGGCGACGTCGGACGTGGGACCCGCCGTGTCGGCGTCCATCCCGACTGGGCACGGAGGTCCGATGCATGGATTCAGAGGAGGACTGCGATCAGAAGGGGCAGGGAAACCCGATGCGTAACGGGGAATGATGCCGTCATGACGATCACCTTGGATTGGGACAGAAACCAGGGCATGGGTACCACCGGACGAACCGTACGAACCGGACACGTCTGGGGGGGAGGATGAGACACCGACCGGTTTCGTCGGCACGCGTATCGATCGAACGGCTCGGGCTCGCGGTCGTACATGAGCCACAGTGTTCCCTGTTGATCATGACAAAGCCCGAGCCCTGGCACTCACTCGTCTCCATTGCGGGGGCTACCGAATCGTTGCAGCGATCGGTCACCCGCCTCGTGCAGTCGCTTCACGAGGCCGTTCCCGAGGATGTCGCCGCCCGACTGCAGGCCGTGCACGCGCCGCTGGCCGGGGCGGATGCGGACCGGCTGGATCGGGCGGCCGACGCCGTGGCCGTATGCAACGACGACGAGCTCGAGGCCATGGTCCGCTGCGATACCATCCTGTTCCATCTCCTGAACCAGGCGGAGAAGCAGGAGATCGTGCGGGTGAACCGCGAGCGCTCGATCCGGGCGGGCGAGGACCGGGGACGCCCCGAATCGATCATGGCGTCGGTGCAGGCCCTCGCCGAGAAGGGGATCAAACCGGCCGAATTCAGCGAGATGGTCCGGAATCTGGACATCGGTCCCACGCTTACCGCGCATCCGACCGAGGCACGTCGCCGAAGCATCCTGAGCAAGCAGAAAGCGATCGGCGAGGTGCTGTCGGCGCTCGAGAATCCCCTCCTCACGCCGGATGAGCGACATGCAGCGGACGACCGCATGCGGCGAGCGATCGAGCTGCTGCTCAGGACGGACGAGGTCAGATCACGCGACGTGGACGTGGCGGACGAAGTCGAATACGGGCTCAACTTCCTGTCGGGCTCCATATGGGAAGTACTCCCGGAGATCGTCCGCGATCTCCGGGAAGCGGCCAGGACCCACTTCGAGGACGTCCCGGGGAGCCTGGCTCCATTGCGGTTCCGCTCGTGGATCGGCGGGGATCGGGATGGCAATCCGAAAGTGACGTCCGAGGTCACCCGTCGGACGGCGGCACGCCTGCGGCGGGCGGCCATCGATCTCCACATCGGTGAACTGCGGGAGTTGCGTCGAATCCTGAGCATTTCCGACGACCGCGTGCAGATACCGGGCAAGCTTGCGGAAAGCCTCCGGCGCGACCTGGCCCAGGTCGATCCGGGTGAGATGGCCAGGCGCCACTACGCCAACGAGTCGTTCCGTCTCAAGATCGCCTGCATGGAAGAGCGATTGCGGCTCCTGGGGGAGTGGCGCGGGGAGGACGGTCCGGCCCCCTACGACGCGACGCGATTCCGTGCCGACGTCGAGCTGCTGGACGACGCGCTGTCCGGACTGGGTCTCCAGGCGGTCGTCGAGTCAGGTCCCGTGGCGGTTCTTCGGGATCGTGCTTCGGCGTTCGGTCTCCATCTGGCGGCCCTGGACATACGCCAGCACAGCCGGCGTCACGAGCAGGCCGTCGATGAACTGTTCCGCCGCGCCGGTGTGACGGGCGGGTACGCGGCGCTTCCGGAATCCGATCGCGTGGAGCTTCTCGAAGCCGAGCTCCGGCAGCCGCGGCCACTCCTGCCGCCGGGCGAGAGTCTGTCGGTCCAGGCCGCGGAGGTCGTCGGCACGTTCGAGGCGATTGCGGACCTGGTCCGGCAGGATCCCGATTCCGTCGGCTCGGTGATCGTGAGCATGACCGATGCGGCGTCCGACCTGCTCGAGGTCCTCGTGCTGGCCAAGGAGACCGGGCTTTGGCGACTCGAAGAGGGCGGCATCCGGTGCCCACTCGACGTCGTTCCGCTCTTCGAAACGGTGGACGATCTGACCGCCGCCGATCGGCTGATGTCCGAACTGTTCGAGAACCCGGTCTACAGAGAGCACCTCGAGAACCGGGGGCGGTTCCAGGAGATCATGCTCGGATACTCCGATTCGAACAAGGACGGTGGCTTCTGGATGGCGAACTGGGCACTGCACGACGGACAGGCCCGGTTGGTGCGCGTATGTCGGGAGCACGGGATCGATTTCCGACTCTTCCACGGGCGAGGAGGCACCGTAGGCAGGGGAGGCGGGCGTGCGAACCGGGCCATTTCTGCCATGCCGGAGGCATCGGCCGGCGGGCGCATACGATTCACGGAACAGGGAGAGGTCATCTCGTTCCGCTACGCCCAGGAGGAAATCGCGCATCGTCACCTGGAGCAGATCGTCGGGGCGGTTCTGGCCGCCCAGGCCGCCGGCGGCCATCCGGAGGTCATTCCGCCGGAATGGGAACGCACCATGGAACGTATCGCC
>JAHEEH010000364.1 GCA_024640835.1 Bacteroidota bacterium | reverse complement strand
CCCCGTCGCCCACCCCCGTCGCCCACCCCGTCGCCCACCCCGTCGCCCACCCCGTCGCCCACCCCCGTCGCCCACCCCCGTCGCCCACCCCGGCGCCCACCCCGGCGCAGGCGTCGGCCCCAGCGCCGCGCCCCCCGCAATTTGAAAACCCTGTCTATTGACGGCCGGGCCCGTCCGCATAAGGGCGGACACCGTACATTCCCCGAGCACCACCGCATCGACGCGCCATGCCCGGCAAGCCGGAAAACACCGCCAGCCCCAACGAGCGCAAGCTCAATTTCTGGGAGCGCATCTACCTCCCGGAGGTCCTGAAGGGCCTCGGCTACTCGATGGGCAAGTTCCTCAAGGAGCCCTTCGTCACGATGCAGTACCCCGAGGAGCCGTGGTACCCGCCGGACGTGTACCGGGGGCGGCCGGTGCTGGTGGAGGAGGACGGCAAGCCGCGGTGCGTGTCGTGCAACCTGTGCGCCCGCGCGTGCCCGCCGATGGCCATCTCGATGAAGTCGCACGATATCGGCGGCCCGAAGGAGCGCGAGCCCGAGTGGTTCGAGATCAACATGCTCCGCTGCATCTACTGCGGGTTCTGCGAGGAGGTGTGCCCGGAGGAGGCCATCGTGATGTCGAAGGAGTTCGACATGACGTTCCAGGACCGTGACGAGGCGATCTTCGGCATGGACCGGCTGCTCATGCCCAAGGAGCGCCTGAAGGATCGGCTGGACTGGCTGGCGACCGAGCGCAACCGGCAGTACGGCAAGGAAGTGGACTTCCGGCGCGACAACAACCGGCACAGCCTGCGCGAGCGTCCGTTCCTGCGTCACCTGGCCGAGGAGCACGCGGAGGAGGCGTGATCCGCCCCGAAGACCGCGAGGTGCTGATCGGGCAGGTCGCCTACCTGGTCGACGAGCTGCACGCCCAGCAGGCAATCATCGGACTCGTGCCGGAGCCGCTGTGGGCGTCCCCTTCACCGACGGGGGAGCACAGCCTGCTGGAGCTCTACGGCCTCCTGGTCGGACTCGGCGAGCGTTCGTATCCGGGGCTCATCGCGGCCTGGAGCCACGGGAACGGGGTGGAGTCGATCGACGAGCTCGCGCTGCTCGACGGCGAACCCTGGAACGTGGCGAGGCCGGAGGATCTGATCACGCGTGCGGTGTCGGCCCGCGAGGCCGTCGTGGCGAGCCTGGAGGCGGTGGAGGACTGGGCCGCGACGCGCACGATCGACGGCGCGGAGATGACGCTCGCCGACGTCGCCTTCCGCATCACCCAGGAAGACGCCGCCGTGCTGCGGGCGATCGGCGCCCGGCTGCACGAGGCGGACCTGGGGACCTCTCCCGTCTCCCGCCTGTCCTGAGCCTACCCTCGCCGCCGGGCCCGGAGGGACGGCCGATCGCCGTGTCGCAACGACCGCCCGAAAGCCGTCGTATACGATAAGTGGCTTTTCGTCCGTTCAATTACCACAGAATCGTGACGGGGGATTGTCACCCCCTGCCCCTATTCTCTTTCCGTACCCCCGATTTCGACCATGTCCCGGCGCAGCGCAGCATACGAAGAGCTCGCGACCTCTTTCCTCCACGGGAAGTTCGCGCCGCTGATCCTGCTGTTCGGCGAGGAGCGGTATTTCGTGGATCGCCTGCAGGCGCTGGTGCTCGAGCATGCCGTCGCGCCGCACGAGCGGGATTTCAACCTGGACATCCTGTACGGACGCGACACGGACGCGGCGGCGGCCCTGGCCACCTGCGCGAGCTATCCCATGATGGCCGAGCGAAGGCTCGTGGTGATTCGGGACTTCGACGAGATGGACGGAAACGAGCGGTTCAAGGCCTACGCGGAGCAGCCGAATCCGTCGGCCGTGGTCCTGCTGGTCGGGGGGGAGAAGGTGAACCTCAGCAAGCACCCCTACCGGGCCATCGCGGAGCACGGGGTAGTGGGCCAGTTCAAGCGATTGTACGACCGCGAGATCCCGCACTGGTTGGCGCAGGACGTGGCCGAGCGCGGCCTGGAGATCCGCCCGGACGCGGTGCGCATGCTCGCCGAGTACGTGGGTACCAACCTGCAGAACGCGGCGACGGAGATCGACAAGCTCGTCGCCTTCGTGGGCGAGCGGACGACCATCGAAGCGGACGACGTTGTCCAGGCGAGCGGACAGACGCGCGAGTTCAACGTCTTCGAACTGCAGAAATCGGTGTCAGAAAGACGGTATCCGGACGCCATGCGCATCGCGGAACGATTGTTGCAACAAGCATCAAACGGACGCGGGGAAGCGCTGATGATCGTTGCCGTACTCACATCGTTCTTTTCGAAGCTCTGGATCCTGACAGCGTGTCAGGGCAAGAGGCTATCCGAAAAAGCGATGACATCGAAAATCGGCGTTCCGCCCTATTTCCTGAAAGAGTATCTTAACAGTCTGCGACGTTTTGACCAGTCGGCGATAGCCTCGGCCTTCACGGCCCTGGTGGCCGCCGACTACGAGCTGAAGGGCGGGAGCAGTCGGGACGAGCGGCTCATACTGGGCCTCCTCATCCGTCGACTGACCCGGCCGGACCCCGTTCCGGCTCTTGCAGCCTGACGGTCTCCGTCGCGCACGGACATAGGCACACAGAGATCACATGGCAGATATGGACTCGGTCACCACGCTCAGGAAGCGCACGCTTCGGGTGAAGGCCTCGTCGTTGGGAATCCAGTCGAACGTGAATCCCAACAACAGGCACTACGAAGCGCTCATGCAGATGAGCGACGAGGACCTCATGTCCCAGTTCCAGGCGGGAACCGTCGAAGCATTCGACATCCTCGTCTCCAGGTACAAGGACCCCCTCACCAATTACATCTACCGGTTCCTCGGCGACATGAAGGAGTGCGAGGATCTCCTGCAGGAGACCTTCCTCCGCGTGTACCGCAACCGGCACTCGTACCGCCGCATCGCGAAGTACTCGACGTGGCTGTACACGATCGCCGGCAACCTCGCGCGCTCGGAATACCGCAAGCGCAAGCGTCGCCGCCTGTACTCGCTGCAGTCGGTGAACCGCGACGACGAGGAGTACGAGGTGGAGATCCCGGACGAGACGTTCTCCCCGGACAA
Organism: Bacteroidota bacterium; assembly: GCA_024640835.1. Taxonomy (GTDB): domain Bacteria; phylum Bacteroidota; class Rhodothermia; order Rhodothermales; family UBA10348; genus JAHEEH01. The sequence continues at coordinate 33 of JAHEEH010000364.1, read as the reverse complement.
GCACACCGAGTCGACGATCCAGGACTACTTCAT
>JAHEEH010000363.1 GCA_024640835.1 Bacteroidota bacterium | reverse complement strand
AATCGGGCAGTCGAGCTCGGAAGCCGCGGGGTCGTCGTGGAGTTCGAGCCGCTCGTCGAGATGACGCGCGATCCGGACATCGGGGTCGCCCTGGTGCGAGCGATGGACGACGTGTGCGAACGGTTCCACCGGGAGCACGGGCTTGCGACGGCACTCCGCCTCACCCCGAACGACCTGCGGGAGTTCGAGCGCCCGCCGCGCATGAGAACGACGGCGCTTCTGGATCCCATGCTGGAGCTCTTCGAGAGGGGAGCGGAGGCCGGCGGGGACCTCCTGTCGATCGAGTCGACGGGCGGGAAGGAGGTGAGCGACGAGGCCCTGATGCACTGCGACATGGGGCTCTTCGTGTTCTCGCAGGCGGTGCTCGGGGTGCGGGACGTCCGGACGCTGTGGACGCGCATCGTGGACATTGCGCGCCGTACGGGCCGGCTTCCCGGGGGAGACACGGCCTGTGCATTCGGCAACACGGCCATGGTGCTGGCCGAGCAGCGGTACATCCCGCGCACGGTGGCGGCCATCGCGCGCGTCGCGACCGTCGTCCGGACGCTCGCGGCGGTGGAGGCCGGCGCGCTCGGGCCGGGCAAGGACTGCGGGTACGAGGGTCCCTACCTGAAGGCCATTGCCGGAATCCCGATCTCGATGGAGGGACGCATGTCGGCCTGCGCCCACCTGAGCCCCGTCGGCAACGTGGCCGCCGCGTGTGCCGACCTGTGGAGCAACGAGTCCGTCCAGAACGTGAAGCTCCTGTCCGATTTCGCCCCCACCGTGGGCATGGAGCAGCTCGAATACGATGTGCGTCTCATGAACGTCGCCATCGACCGGGGGGAGGAGCGGATGCTGCGGGACCTGTTCATCGCGTCGGACCGGGGTCTCGACCCGCAGGCGTTCGTTCTGGATCCCGACGTCGTCGTCCCGGTCGCCCGGGAGATCGTCCGGGTCGCAACCCCCCTGGAGGGAGCCCGGAGCGCCTGTCTCGCGGCTCTCGACCTGATCGAGGTGGCGTATCGCGACGGGACGCTGCACCTGGACGACATGGAAGAACCGTGGCTCGGGACCCTTCGGGATGATCTCGAGTCCATACCCGAATCCGAGAGCGAGTTCGTCGAGCGGATGATCCCGCGCATCGATCCGACCCGGGTGAACCTTGCCGAATACGGTCTATGAGCATGGACGACCTCCTGGCCCGCATCGCCCTGTGCATCGAGTTCGGCAAGATCGACCGCGACTCGCCGTATCCCGTGGAGCTTCGGGGTGAGGACGGCGCGGACGAGCTGACCCGGCAGGCCCTCGACGAGGGCATTCCTCCTGCCCGCCTGCTGGACGAGGGATTCGTGGTGGGCATGGACCGGGTGGGGCGCAAGTTTGCCGAGCGTCGCATCTTCGTTCCCCAGATGCTGATGGCGGCCAAGGCCATGAGCACGGCCATGGCGCACCTCAAGCCGCACTTCGCCTCCGGCAGCGTGCGGCGCAAGGGGACGTTCGTGATCGGTACGGTGACGGGCGATCTGCACGACATCGGGAAGAACCTCGTGGCCATGATGGTCGAGGGCACGGGGTGGGAGGTCGTGGATCTCGGTGTGGACGTCGGGAGTGAGCGGTTCGCCGAGGAAGTGACGAAGAGGGACGGGCGCCTCGCCGTCGGGCTCTCCGCGATGCTCACGACCACCATGCTCAGCATGCGCGACATCGTGGCGGATCTCCGGGCCCGGTTCCAGGACCTGCCCATTCTCGTAGGCGGCGCGCCGGTGAACGACGATTTCCGATCCGAAATCGGTGCGGATTTCTATTCGCGGGATCCGCAGGGGGCGGCCGAATACCTGGCCGGCCTGGCCTCGGCTTGAGGCGCTTCGAGTCCATAGCGGGACGCGAGTACGTTACGTTCTCGTTCGGGCTCGATGACCTGGAGCTCGAGGCGGCGTACGTCGAGCGGGTCATGCACCACGATCCGGCCGATCCTTCGGGACCATGGACGGAACTGATCGGCGAAACGCTGTCCGAAGCCGCCGGTCGCTGCGCGATCCGGGGCGGGTATACGCTCGTTGACGCCCCTCGCTTCGACGAGGCCGCGCGAACGCTCGCCCTCGCGGACGACACGTTCCATCTCGAGAAGATCGTGTTCGGGCAGGTCCGGAAGGCCGAGCGTGTCGCCCTGTTCCTGTGCACCGCCGGTCCGATCGGGGAGTGGTCACGGGACCTCATGCGTGCCGGTGACTCGCTCAAGGCCTACGTCGTGGACGTCGTCGGCTCCGAGATCGTGGAGTTTGCCGTGGACCGGATCCACGATGACCTGCGGGCCCGCATGGCGGAGCACGGGCTGCGGATCACCAACCGGTTCAGCCCCGGCTACTGCCACTGGAGCGTTCGGGAGCAGGAGTCTCTCTTTCGCTGGTTTCCGCCGGATTTCGCGGGAATCCGCCTTTCGGAAAGCTGCCTCATGCACCCCACCAAGTCCGTCAGCGGGCTCATCGGCATCGGGTCCCGGGTGAAGCTCAACCCGTACCTGTGCAACGTCTGCTCCGAGGAGATGTGCATCTACCGCGACAAGCGGCTGCTCCCGCCCGGATGAAGGGGGCGATCCGTCGCGCTGTCCCTACAGCGCGGCGAGGGAGAGCCTTACACCCGGTTTCGCCTATTATCTGCTGATCCGCTGGAGCGCTTCCATTAACATGGGCACGCATTCGTCACCACGACTACCACCATGTCCGATTCGGCATACAACCCCTTCGTCTCCGCGCAGCGACAGTTTGACCATGCGGCCGACATCCTGGGGCTCGACCAGGCAACCCGCGATCTTCTCAGGGAGCCTCTCCGGGAGTTCTCGATATCGATTCCCGTCCGCATGGACGACGGTCGCGTCCAGGTCTTCCGCGGGTTTCGCGTGCAGCACAACGATGCGCGGGGACCGTCGAAGGGCGGCATCCGCTTTCACCCCCAGGAGACGCTCGATACCGTTCGGGCCCTCTCCATGTGGATGACGTGGAAGTGTGCCCTGGTCGACATTCCGCTCGGTGGCGGGAAGGGAGGCGTGATCTGCGACCCGCACAACCTGAGCCATCGGGAACAGGAGAGGCTCTGCAGGGGCTGGGTACGCCAGCTGGCGCAGAACATGGGGCCGAACCAGGACGT